>DIVU01000218.1 GCA_002423365.1 Desulfuromonadaceae bacterium UBA6124
GGCTGAGCGGTTCGCTCCAGCTAGCGGTCAGCGGGTTCGTCGCCTTGGTCTGTTTCTTTGTCGGCGGGATGGTCGTGGCCCGCCTGCTCTACGGGGGGGATGAGCGATGAAGATGCTCGTCTACGGGTTGGTGACCGGCCTGCTGTTCGGGTTTCTGCTGCAGAAGGGGCGGGTCCTGCGGTACGACAAGCAGCTCGGCGCCCTGCGCCTCCAGGATATGACCATCATCAAGTTCATGCTCTCCAGCGTGGTGGTCGGCATGGTCGGGGTCTATCTGCTGCACGATCTGGGACTGGCCAAGCTGTCGATCAAGGCCACCGTCCTGGGCCCGGTGGTGCTCGGCGGCCTGATCTTCGGCGTCGGCTGGGGACTCCTCGGATATTGCCCGGGGACCTCGATGGGGGCCCTCGGCGAGGGGCGCTGGGACGCCGTGTGGGGCATCCTGGGGATGATCGCGGGCGCCGCGCTGTTCGCGGAGGCCTACCCCCTGCTCAAGTCGACGGTCTACACCTGGGGGAACCTGGGCCGCATCACGCTGCCCCAGGTGCTGGGGGTCAACCACTGGCTGCTCATCCCCCTGTTCGTCGTGGGCGCGCTGCTGCTCTTCCGCTGGTTCGAGCAGAAGGGGCTCTAGCGGGATGCGGGGGATCGGCCCGCAAGGCGGATCCCCCGCATCGGGTCAGGCCGGACGGGTTGCGCAGCGGACGATCAGGTTCGAGGGGAGCCGCTCGACCCGCTGAACGGAGAGGACTTGCCGGAACCGTTCCAGGTGTCGGGCGTTGTCGGCGTGCCGCAGCAGGTTGATCGCAACCTCGCCGCCGGGGGCGAGGAGGGCGCCGAGCCGCCGCAGGAAAGGCTTGGCCAGGATCCCCTTGTGGAGGTGGCGGCCGACGAACAGGTCCACGACGATGTAGTCGAAGCGCTCGGTGCAGCGGTAGACGTAGGTGAAGGCGTCCGCGATGACGACCTGGAGGTTGGGGAGCTCGAGCCCGAACTGCTCCCGGCCGAAGGCGACGACCCGGGGGTCGATGTCCACCCCGGTGATCCGCACCCCCGGGGCGGCCCGGCTGAGCAGAACCGCCAGCGTCCCCGCGCCGAGTCCGAGCAGGAGCGCGCTCCCGGGGCGGCCCGAGGGGAGCATGGCCGTCCAGTAGCCGAGGGTCGGCTTTCCTTCCTCGACCGCGACGGAGAAGATGACCCCGTCGACCTCGAGGGCGCGCTGCCCCGCGTAGTCGTCGAGCAGGAGCAGGCCGTCAGGCGGCGGACCGTTCTTCTGGGGAGTCACCAGAGGATCTCCTTGCCACCCCTGCTGGTCATTGCCCTGACCGCCGGTCAGGGATTGGGGGCCACTCAGAGGAATCCCAGGAGCTCGTCGGGGGCTGCGCAGAGCTGGTGGAGCTCGTTGGGGCCGATGAAGACCACGTCCCCCTCGGCGATCGGATGCCAGGTGTCGCCGATCAGCACGCGGCCCCGGCCCTTCGCGACGAAGACCTGATGGACCTCCGGGTGCTGCTCGTGGGCGGAGTGGCCGCCGGGCTGCACCTCGAAGTAGCGCAGGAAGAAGCCCTCGGCCCCGTCCTTGGGTCCGATCAGGACCCGCTTGGAGACGCCGCGGACGGTTGGCTTGTCGTAGGTGACCAGGTCGGCCCCTTCCCAGTCCTGCACTCCCGGAATCTTCCGTCGAACGACCCCCATGATGGCTCCTTTCCGAGACGCCGCGGGCGTGCAGGCGGCACGGCGGGCGGCGGGTGAAGCGCTAGCGGGNNCCGACCGAGAATCTTGCGCTTGTGAGTGGCCGTATCATCCAGGATCTGTTTCATCAGCAACCGGTACTCCGCGTCGGCGGTCTTGACGATCTCGCCATATTTCCCCTCGATGATGGATTGTTCCATGTCCTGGGCCAGGGCCAGGATGCGGGAATCGTCGTCGGGGGCAATCTCGCCCCGCCGGAGCCGCTCCATGGTCGTCTGCACGTAGACCAGGAAAGACTGGATGGCGGCCGCGTTGAAGCGCCGATTTTCCTGGAAGCGGCTCCGGTTGGCGACGAACAGGTCGCTCAGGTGGGCGATGTGCGCCGCGTGCTGCCGCTCCTCGCCCTCCAGCATCTTCCAGAAGTCGGCGTCCGCCGGCCGCAGGGAGGCCACGGTCTCGTAGAAGTCGGCCAGGGCCAGTTCCAGCTTGCCGATGTCCCGCAAGATGTCGAGTGTGGCATCCGAGCTCACGTCTCCTCCTTGCCGCACGAAGACAGGTCCAGGGAGGCCATCATAGCATACTCGGCCTCCGGCGCGCTGCAAGGAGGTTGCCCGCGGTCCGGCTATTCCCCGGCGGGTCGTCTCTCGAGGCGCCCGCGGCCGCATCGACCGTGCGTCCCCCGGGGGCCGCACGGAAGCGGGAGCCCAGGGCGATCGTGCAGCGCGGCGGGGACGGATCGGTGCCGGATCCGGAAACGGATGATTGACGGATGTGCCTTCCCTGAGTATCGTCGGGATGCCGTTGGCTGTGCTGAGTTTCCTTGATCATTTCGATCCGGTGACCCCCGGGGGGGGCGGCCTGGGGTCGCATCGGCTGGGAAGAGAGCGGCGCGTGCGCGATGCGGGCATGCTGGGACACGGGTCCCGCGGGTTTCTGCGGGGACTCCTCTGGGGTGTCCTTGTCCTCGCCCTGGAGGTATCCGGGGCCGCTTCGGCCGGGGCCGAGCGCGAGGTGAGCCGGGCCGATCTGGTGAGAGCGCTGGAGCGCGGCCCAGGGCCGCAGAAGGGCTCCGAGCGGGCGCCCGTCACCCTGGTGGAGTTCTCGGACTTCCTCTGCTTCTATTGCGGGAAGTTTGCCAAGGAGACGCTCCCGGCGATCGACGAGATGTTCATCCGCAGCGGGAAGGTCCGGTTCGTCTACCGCCACATGGCCCTCTTCGGCGAGGCCTCGCTGCGGGCGGCCGAGGCCTCCACCTGCGCCTTCGACCAGGGGAAGTTCTGGGAGTATCACGATCTGCTGTTCGGCAAGCGGGGCCCGCTGGCCTTCGCGTCGGCCAGGCTGAAGGAGTACGCCGCGTCCCTCGGCCTCAACGCCAGAGGTTTCGCCGCCTGCCTGGATGGCGGCAAGTTTGCCGAGATCGTGGAGACCGAAACGCTCATGGGGCGGGCGCTGCACATCACCGGCACTCCCGCATTTCTCCTCAACGGCGAGCCGCTGATCGGGGCCCAGCCCTTCGACCTGTTCCGCGCGAGGATCGACGAGATCCTCAAGGCGGACAGGCGCCGTCGCTGACGACCCGCCCGGCGGGTGTCTTGAGTGCTGACCGATGGAGATGCACCAGGCGGATCCGGAGTATCTGAAGCGCGTCTTCGCGGACACCCAGATCGTGCGAAGGCCCATCACCGGCATCGTGAGCGGGTACCACGTCCTGCCCTACGTCCTGGTGGCCCCGGATGCAGAGGAGGCCAGGCGCTCGGTCGAGATCCGGGGCACGATCCGCGTCTCTCCCCGCCTCGTCCTCTCGCCGCGGCATCTGGGGCAGACCTACGAGCAGCTCTTCGACGATCCGGAGCTGATGGATCGGGCCCTGGTCGGGCGAGTCTTCTCGTTCCTCTACGCCGCCCGCCAGAACGTCCAGCTGGAGCACGAGGAGCTGCGCATCCAGCGCAGCGAGCGCGATCCCCGGGCGCAGGTCGACCGCGCCCTCGACGAGCTGCTGCGCGGGGAGATCCTGGATACCGGCCTCATCCTGTCCCCGGACGTCAAGTTCTACCCGATCTCCATCGAGCGGTTCATCGCCGAGATCCTCGACAAGGAATTCCCCCACCTGTAGTCCCGCCCCGCTCTGCGCAGCGCAAGCGGGGAAGGGAGACGGCTCCCGCGGTGCGCGGGACAGAGGCGGGGCTGGATTGGACGGGGAACGGGGTGGTGGGCACAAAACTGCCGCAGGCGATCAGGTCGCGAGCTGTGCAGCATCATCCTTGGCGTCGCCGGCACCGGTAATCGCGATTCCCTCTGTCGGGAAGGCTTCCGACGCCCGAGGCATGACCCTCCGGGCAACGCGCGGGATGGCCTCGCACTTCGTGGCGAGAGAGCTGCTCCGCGCTGACCCCTGCGGCTGAGAACAGCCTATCCGTTGCGCGGCGATCCGTCAAGGGGCTCCTGCGGGAATTTTCAGGGTACGCCGGCCCTCGGGGTGACAGCGGGGCGGTCTGTGCTGTATTCTCTCGGCATATGACCCTTGCAGATCGGATATCGCGATTTCGGCAGGGATGGGACGGGCTGAGACGCCGGCACCCCGCCGCGGCGTGGCTCACGCGGTGGGGGGTCACGGCCGTCTCGGTGTCGCTGGGGCTGCTGACCCTCTTCTGCTTCCGCCGCGGCCTCGAGCACTTTCCCTGGTTCGTCGGCTACCTGCTCCTGCTCTGGGTGGCCGGGATCGTGCTCGTGGATGCCCGCCAGACCTTGGCCGTCCGCGCCCCGCGCCTGGTGTCCCTGGTCGTGGATTACACGGTGCAGAGCATGCTCCACGGGCTCTTCCTCTTCCTCCTCCCCGTCTACTATGCCAGCACGACCCTCCTGTCGAGAAACGCGGCCCCCCTCGGGCTGCTCGTCGGGGCGACGCTCCTCACCACCGTCGACCCCTGGTATCGGGCGATGCGTCGGCGCGCCCCGTGGATCGAGAGCGTCCTGATCTGGCTGGCTCTCTTCGCCTCGCTGGCCGTGGCGTTTCCCCTGGTCCGGGTACAGGCCTCGTGGGCGCTGGTGCTGAGCGCGGTGCTGAGCGTGGCGGCCCTCGCTCCGACGGTGCGGCGCCGGCTGGGGGCGGGATGGCGGGAGGCGGCGGCCGTCACCGCGCTCGCCGCCGGCGCGATGGGCCTCCTGACCTGGTCGGCGCGCGGCGGCATCCCGCCGGTGCCGCTCCATCTCGCGCGGGCCACCTTCGCGCGATCGGTGGCTCGCCTGGAGCCCGTCCTGCCCGTGAGGGAGATCTCGGCGGCGGAGCTCGTCTCCTGGGGGAGCCTGACGGCTTTCACCGCGGTGACGGCCCCCGCGGGGCTCCGGCAGCCGATCTTCCATGTCTGGAGGCGGAACGGTGTCGTGGTGGGGACGATCCCGCTTTCGCCCATCCGCGGGGGGCCGCGGGCGGGGTTCCGGACCTATTCCCGCAAGTCGGAGCTCGGCCAGGATCCGGCGGGGCGGTGGGAGGTCGAGGTCGTCACGCCGTCCGGCCAGCTGGTGGGCCGGCTCCGGATGACCGTCACGCCCTGATCGGGCGCCGGGCCGTTCTTCGCCTCATTCGCCCTTCCGGGCCTGCTCCAGGATCCGCCGGGCCCGGGTGGGGTTGAAGACGCCGCAGGCGCAGAACCGGGCCATCGAGGCGGCGGCCTGCTCCGGGGTACGGCGGTTCTCCCGCACCAGGTCGATCATCTTCCTGGCGAAGTTGTGCGAGACCATCCCGTGGCCGCACATCGTGCTGAGCTCCAGGGTGTGCCTGTCGGGCAGCCGGCTCTGGTCCCCGTGGATCCCCAGGGAGTATTCCACGCTGTGCCGGGTGAGCCCCGCCGCCTTGCAGCAGGCGTGACCCTCTTCCACCAGGGCGCTGACGTTGATGGACAGGCCGAGATCGGCCTCCCGGAGGTCCGCGAGGAAGGCGATGGTGGCCTCCCGGGTGTCGAAGACGACCGCCACCGTGCTGCAGCTCTCGACCTCCCGGATGATGCGCTCGGGGTCCAGCCGCTCGTCCCCCCGGGTCCAGTGGACGAGGGGGGTCAGCTGCTCGGCGGCCCGGTAGATTCCCCGGTTCTGGGCGTGCGCCATGTTGATCGGCCGGTGCGGGAGGGCCAGCCGGAGGAACTGCTGGAACTTGGGCACGGCGTCCGCGTCGTTGACCTCCTTGGCCGCCATGGCGAAGACGACGAAATCGTCCCGGTGGCTCTCCGGGGCGCCGAAGCGGTGCAGGGTATTCGTCATCGACGGGTCTCCTCGGAAAGGGCGGGCTCGGAGGCACGGGGCCGAGCGGCCGCCCGCCCCAGCCCGAGATTCGTCTTGCCGCGCACGATGGGGAAGCCGGCCTGGCGCAGGAGGGGCTCCAGGGCGTTCTCGCCGCGGTCGTCGCAGCGGGTCGAGACGCCGAGGCACACCAGGGTGTCCAGCGTGGGGGTGACCTCCGTCACGCGCCGGAGCACGGATGGGACGTGCTCCAGGGTGGTGGTGAGCTCCAGGATGGCGGAGAGGACCTTCTCGTTCAGGATCTCCTCGCGCAGGGTGCCGCGGGCCGGATCGGCGATGAGCGAGTAGACCGGGTTCTGCGGCTCGAACTTCACGGGGAGCGGCACCAGGGCCATCAGCATCGTCTGGACGTCGCGGAAGCGCACGCCCACGCCGGGCCGGCCGAACTCGATGGTGAAGCCGGCCTCGCCCGCCCGGACGCGGCCGGTGACGTCGTTGGTCTTCACCTCCTCCGTGCCCCGGCCGCTGATGCCGGTGGACTCGTGCGCGACGACGGGATCGCTGAAGGCCCGGCGGATGGTCCGGGGCCAGACCAGCGCGGGCGGGGTGAGGGCGTCGGTGGGGCAGACGTCCGGCTCCGGCTCGAAGCGGAGCCGGAACAGCTTGAAGAGCCCCCGGATGGTCCGCACCAGCAGCGGGTTGAGCCGCTCCTTGCTCATCCCCTGGTAGCAGGTGTAGCACTCCACGCACTCGTCCTGATTGACGGTGGCCCGGTTGACGGCCGGATCGATGTAGATGGCCCCCATCGGACAGATTGGCACGCAGTTGGCGCAGGCCACGCACTTCCTGGGATCGACGTCCACGGGCCCCTCCTGGCTCGGTCGCATCGCACCGGGGCATGCGCCCGTCCCCCCGGACAGGCGGCCGATCCGGCAGTCACGCGCGGCATCCTATCGGCGCGGGCGGTCTCCTGTCAAGGCGCCTCCGGTTCCCCAACTTTCCGGGGAGTGCCGGGGCGGCTCACCCGACAGCGGGAGAGACTGGCCGGGGCCCCGGGCAGCTTCCGGCCGCCTGATGCCTCGTCGAGACCCGCGCCGCCGTGCCCCGGGTCGGCCCGCCGCGGGCGCGGCGGACTGCCCGAAGCGCACCCGGAGCCGGCGGACCTCAGCCGTTGCGGCGGCGGATCTTCCAGCAGGTGTGGATCCGGGGATTGCGCTGGAAGTCGAGGGGAATCGTCGAGGGGGTGATGTCCTCGATGGACAGATCGGGAAGGGAATCCCGATCCAGGCGGAACTGTCGGGAGTTGGTCGAGAAGAGGAGCGTTCCGCCGGGGGCCAGCAGACGCGCGGCGGCGGAGAGCAGGGCCGGATGATCGCGCTGCACGTCGAAGGTGCGCCCGCCCATCCGCTTGGAGTTGGAGAAGGTCGGCGGATCCAGGAAGATCAGGTCGAAGCGGTCGGCAGGGCGGGCATCCAGCCAGGCCAGGCAGTCCGCCTGGACCAGCCGGTGGCGGGCCCCCTCCCGGAACCCGTTCCGGGCCAGATTCTTGCGCGCCCACTCCAGATAGACCCCCGACATGTCCACGGTCATGGTGGCCGCCGCCCCCCCGGCCGCGGCGTGGACGGTGGCGGTTCCGGTGTAGGCGAACAGGTTGAGAAATCGGGCCTCCGGTGCGAGTCCCCGGATCAGGCCGCGGGTCGGGCGGTGGTCGAGGAAGAGGCCGGTGTCGAGGTAGTCGGTCAGGTTGACCAGGAAGATCAACCCGCCCTCACGGACCTCGTGGAACTTGCCGATCTCCGCCCGGCGCTCGTACTGGGCGGCCCCCTTCTGGCGGCGGCGGACCTTCAGGACGGTCCGCTCCGGCGCGATCCCCAGAGCAGGGGGCACGACGGCCAGCACGTCGCGCAGCCGCCGGGCAGCCTGCTCCGGGTCGATCTGGGCCGGCGGGGCGTACTCCTGGACGTGCGCCCAGCCCTCGTACAGGTCGATGGCCACCGCGTAATCCGGCAGATCCGCGTCGTAGAGCCGGTAGCAGCTCACGCCGCTCCGGCGCGCCCATCGCCCCAGGTGCCGGAGGTTCTTTCGGAGCCGGTTGACGAACATCTCGGTGGCGGGCAAAAGGGGGGGCTCGGGCCGGCCGGCCGGGGCGGGCGGGTCCCTGCGGGGTCCTGGGGCGCCCAGCCGTTCGGGCATGACAGTGGCTCCTGCGCTCTAAAGACGTGGGGTCCGCCGGTTCCGTCCCGTGCCGCCCGGTCGGCCTTCCACCGGGCGGCAGATTTCCCTGGGGGGATTCCGAACTTCGTATGGTATATTATCACGCCAGAGGACCACAGATCTTCATCCCTATCTCGTCGAGGAGGAAAATATGGCAAAGTTCGTGAACATGGCGAGCATCTTCCCCCCCATCCCGACGCCCTTCGACGCCGATGGGGAGTTGAACCTGAAGGCGCTGGGCGAGAACATCGACAAGTGGAACAAGTATCCCCTGGGCGGCTATGTGGTCCTGGGCTCGAACGGGGAGATGCCGTACCTGTCGGAGACGGAGAAGCTCAAGGTCTTCGAGACGGCGCGCAAGCACATCCCGGCGGGGAAGCTCTTGCTGGCCGGCTGCGGCTGCGAGTCCACCCATAGCTCCATCGCGCTGGCCAAGCAGGCGGCCAAGCTGGGGGCCGACGTGGCCCTCTTCATCAGCCCCTGCTACTACAAGTCCAAGATGGACAATGCCGGGCTGGGGGACTACTACACCCGGATCGCCGACGCCTGTCCGGTTCCGATCAGCATGTACAACATGCCGGCCAACACGGGCGTGGACCTGTCGGTCGACCTGATCGTGAAGATGGCCCAGCACCCGAACATCGCGGCGGTCAAGGACAGCAGCGGCAACGTGGCCAAGATGGGCGAGGTCGTGCGCTCCGTCCGGTCGGACTTCCAGGTCATCGCCGGCTCGGCGGGCTTCCTCTACCCGGCGCTGTGCATCGGCGCGGTGGGCGGCGTGCTGGCGCTGGCCAACATCGCCCCGCAGCAGTGCTGCGACATCCTGGAGCTGTTCAAGCAGGGCAAGCACGCCGAGACCAAGCAGCTCCAGCTCCGGATGATCGCGCCCAACACGGCCGTGACCGCCGGCTTCGGCGTGCCGGGCCTGAAGGCCGCCATGGAGATGGTGGGCATGTACGGCGGCAATCCGCGCAGCCCGATGCTGCCGCTCGGGGCCGAGCCGACGGCGAAGCTCAAGGGGATCCTGCAAAGCGCAGGCATCATATAGCTCATGGCGGGCCCTGATGACCCAACAGGCAAGAGCATGCTTCAATCTTAGGCTGCTCAAAAAGGTCCAGATGCAAGGCGGGGCGCTGAGGGCCGAGCGAGGCGTAGCAGCGCTACGCCGCAGTGAGCGCCAAGGCGGGCGGGGCACCCATCCGAAGGATGGGTCACCGCAGATGGGCCTTTTTCAGCAGCCGAAAGGGGGTGCACCGGTTTCGACGGGGGCACGGGGGTAGAGGTTGCGTGTCGAGTCCCCACCGGCTCGTAAAAGGTGGGAAAATCACAACTGCCAACAGCGAATTGGCCCTCGCAGCCTAACTAGCTGCGACGCTCTCCCTGCTTCGCTTGCCGGGTGGGATGAGAGCGTCAGACAGGCAGGCTAGGCTGGTCGGTCTTGGCCCGGGACTGATCGGATGAAAACCACTGGGCTGGTCGTCGAGGTCCCGGTCGGCGGGGCCACTCGGCGGCGAGACACAAACGCCGGCTACACACGTAGACGCCTCTACTGACAGGTTCTCGGACGGGGGTTCGACTCCCCCCACCTCCACCAAACAAGAACCGCGGAGCGGAATGCCGCTCCGCGGTTCTTGTTTATCTGGCATCCTTGGTTCCGGCTCTCCGCGTCTTCGCCAGTCCCACCACGCTTCTGTCGCTGCGCCCTTCGCCTGCTGGTGTGGATGCTCCGTGCTGACTCGGATGCGGTCGTGTCCGCGTGGCTATCCTGGGAGACCGCAGGCCCTGCGGGGTCAGTCATGGATTGCAGAATAGTGTCACCTGTAGTATCATCCTCCCATGACGCGGGCTGCGAAGATCCTCGAGCAGATGAAGGCCAATCCGCGCGATTGGCGCATCGAGAGCCTCAGGGCGGTCGCCGAGGCGCACGGGCTCTTCCATCGGCAGCCGGGCGGCAGCCACGTGATCTTCCGTCACCCAAATGGGGCCATGCTCAGCGTCCCAGCCCGACGACCGATCAAGCCCATCTACGTGAAGAAGTTTGTCCAACTTCTTGAGAAAGGTGTCGCCGAATGAAAAAGCCTGATCTTGAGTACCCGTTTGAGATTCATCCGCTGTCCAGAGACGAAGGGGGCGGATACGCGATCCTCTTCCCCGATCTCCCGGGCTGCCGGTCGGATGGTGCTACGCCCGAGGAGGCCATTGTAAACGGCCGGGATGCCCTGGCATCCTGGCTGGCGGTTGCCCAAGAGTTCGGGGATAAGCTCCCCACCCCCTTCTCTGCGGCAAGCGGCCGGTTCGTCCAGCGCGTTCCGCGTTCCCTGCACGCGCAGTTGATCGGGCAGGCCGAGGCCGAGGGCGTCTCCCTGAATACCCTCGTGGTGTCTCTTGTTGCGCAAGGGCTTGGGCGGCGCCAGGCGAGACCCCGCCGTCCAGCCACGCACTCCACACGGCCGCCTGCGCGAGAAGCGCGCCGAGGGGCGCCGGCAAACAAGCGCGCACCAGTGAAGTAGCGAGATGATCCCGAGAGTTGCGGAACCCCACCACATGAACGATTGCACGATTCATCTTCGCTTCGCGGACGGCACGGAGGGCCTGGTCGATCTGGCCGGGGAACTCTATGGGGAGCTTCTTGAACCCCTCAGGGATCCGGCCCTGTGCCGGCAATTCTCCGTTCACCCCGAATTTCGCACGCTCTGCTGGCCGAACGGGGCCGATCTCGCCCCGGAGTTCCTGTACGCAAAGGTGCAGGGTCCCGCATAACACGTGCACGTACTCGGGCGTGGCGCAAGAAGCCGCGGCGCGCCGAGCAAGCCTGGCGTTCCCCGCCCCGCGATGAAGCAGCCAAGCCGTCCGGAGCCCAACCCCTCGCACGCGGAAGGCCGTCGAACGGCCTGCATGGGGGCGGCGGGCGGCAAGGCGAAGACACCGGCGAAGCAGGCCTCATCGCGCGCGAATGGCGCCAAGGGCGGCCGTCCTCGGAAGCGTCCCGCGACAGGGACCACACAGAAAGACTTATGATTCCCGTCAGGGAAGAGCGGCCCGCGTGAGCCTCCATCCGGTCGAGGCCGCCTGGCGGCGGTTTCGAGCGAGTCCGGGCGCTGCGCTCCTCCAGGAGTGCCTTCGCCTCCAGCCGGACTACCTGGGCTCGGTCGGCCTCGCGCGGCTGCCGGCGGAGGTCCGGCTCGCCGGGGCGGTCTCATGGAATATCCTCGCGCTGCAGGAGGCCCGGGCGCGCGGCGAGGCGATCGGCGCTCGGTTGAGCGCCGCGGGGACTCGCCTGGCCAACAGCCTCGCCGCGTGGGCCGCCTACCGGGAGGCGAAGACGATCTACACCGTCGAGCTGCTCCTGGCCGACGCCCTTGCCCGCACCCCCTGGCCCGATGCCGTCCCCACGGCGGCCCTCCGGCTGCCGTCGCGCTGCCCGGTCCTCACGCTGCCGTGGCGCGGCGAGACGGTCCATGTGGCCGCCCACTACGACCTCCTCACCACGGCCGAGGCCTCTGGCCGCCTGGAGTTGCGGCTGTCGCTCCTGGTCGGCGACCAGTGGGCCACGCTCAGCATCCTGCACCTGGTGGGCGATGACCTCGGCGCCTGCGTCCGGGACGCCGAGCACGTCACGGATGAACTGCTCGAGGCGCGGGACGTCCATCCGGACGACCGGCCGCCGGGCGGGGCGGCCGGGGTGTTTCACACCGACCTACCCGGCCTGGCCCTCACCGTGCTCCTCTACCTCGGCGGCGAGCCGGACCTGGTCCGCCAGGTCCACCCTGGCGCTCGGCCAGACCGGGAGGCCCGGATGCGTCGTCGGGATCCAGAGCGGTAGCGGGATCTGCACGACCCCGAGGCGTGGCTGGTGGGCTCGGCCTACCGGGCGGCGATCGAACGGTGGGAATTCGAGCAGGCGCGGGCGGTGGGAGAGCCGACAGGGCGGACGGTCAGGCCGCACGTCCGGCGGGCCCACGCTCACCTGTACTGGACGGGGAAAGGCCGGGAGGTTCCCCGGGTGCGGTTCCTGCTGCCAATCGAAGTCAGAGGGGGCGTGGCAGGGGAGGAGGCGGAGGGGGCGCGGGCAATCGAGATCCGGTAGGATGAAAGGAGGGTTAACGGGGAAGCGAACTGGTCGTGTATCCGTAGCCCCCCCCGTGTTACTGTGACGGGGGGCGTCTTGGTTGACAGTTCGCAAAGCAAGCAGTACGCTTTCTCCGGCAGGTCGCCTCATTTCTCTCCAGCCATTCGGGGGTCTTATGCGAACCCGTATAACACCCCGACCGTTTCAGTCCCGTTCCGGAGTCGACTGTTTTATCAGGGTCTTGGCTTGTTCGGCGCATGGCGGATTATGCGGACTCGATGCCAGATGTAGATTCTTATACGGATCAGTCTAATCACCGTTAGCCAGCCTTCTAAACGCGGTGCTACCCGCGACCAGCAGTCCGTCCCGATCCCCGCATGTTGCTGCCGACCCTATGATCCGGCAAATCGAGAGGCCGCCATGTTGACCGCGATTCTTCTCCCGGAAGAACTCACTGCTGCCAACCGCATCTGGGCGGCGAACCAGGCCGCCTACGAGTTGCTCGACGAAGCCAGGCGATTTGCGGCCAGCGCCCTCGACTCACACGTCCCTGCGGATCCCCGAGCCGTAGTCGTGACAGGTCTCTTCTTCCGGGTCCTCCAGGCCTCGGGCTCGGTTGGGTACCTCAGCCTTCTTGGCCATGACGCAGACGCCGGGGCCGTCCAGCGTAGCGCTCTCGAGGCTCTCTTCACATTGGCCAACTGCGCTGGTGATGAGTCGTTTGCGGAGAGATACGTCAAGGCAAGCGAGCTGGACCGGCTCAAGCTGCATCGTGCCATGCGCCAGTCTCCTCCGAACAAGCATCTCTCCGCCGACGCCGTGTACCGCAAGCTCTCGAACCGCGTCGAGCAAGACGAATTGGCGAAACTGCCTTCGGTCGAGCAACAAGCGCGTGATGCTGGCGCCGACGAAGCTTACCTCTTCCTATACAGGTACTTGAGCAACGATGTGCATGTGTCGCCGTGGTCATTGAACCGCTACATGCGAACCAACGACGACGGTGAATTGGAGGCGCTCAACCTCTACCCGGAGCGTACCGAAGCAGCCAGGCTTGCTGGCGCCATGGCCGTGATCCTCATCGCCGCTCTTGAGCAGTGGGCGAAGGTCCTCGGCAAGCCAATCGCGGGCATGGCCGCCATGCTCAGACGAGTCGGAGTCATCTCAGAAGCACCATGACCAACTTGAGCACGCATGAAGAGGGCGCGGGGTGGGCGGTCGCCGAACCAGGTCCCGGTCTCCGCAAGGCCAGTGGATGCCCAACCACACACCCGACCGCAGAGTCGGTGCCAAGGCTGGCTAACCAGTCCATGCAACTGACAAGGCCGCGCTCGACGCCGGCGAGCATATCGATCAACCTGCATCGGGCCGCGACGAGCGGCGGCAGCGCGCGCGTCCTTGCAGCTGATGGACATGGCGTTAGGCGATAACGACCATCTCTGTTGTGTTTGACATGTGTCACGTGACGCGTTACAGTATTGCTCATGATCAAAACGTTCGCGGACAAGCGGACCCAAGAGCTGTATCTGACCGGAAGGGCCAAGCGGTTTCCTCCGGATGTGGCCGGCCGCGCCGCGCGCAAGCTTGAGTACGTGGACCTTGCGACAAGTCTGGATGATCTCAAACTTCCCCCAGGCAACCGATTGCACCGACTGGCGGGAGATCGGGAGGGCCTGCACGCGATCGCAGTCAACGACCAGTGGCGGATCTGCTTCCGGTTCGAGGACGGAGACGCCTACGATGTCGAGGTCTGCGACTACCACTGAGACGAGGTGTGACATGAGCATCACCAACACAGGACGGATGCAGCGCCGGCCCACCCACCCCGGCGAAATGCTGTGCGAGGACTTCCTGCCGGACTACGGGCTGACCGCGGCCGGGCTCGCCACCGCCATCGGCGTGTCCCGGCAGTCGGTGAACGAGCTACTGCGCGGGCGTCGCGCCGTGAGCCCGGAGATGGCGCTGCGCCTGGGGAAGCTGTTCGGCAACTCGCCCGCGTTCTGGCTCAATGCCCAGCGCGCGGTTGACCTGTGGGACGCGGCGCAGGCGATCAAGGAAGATGTCGCCGGCATCAAGACACTGAGTGTCGCCTAACCCGCGCGTACAGCCGCCGGGACGCATCTGCGCTCCCCGGGTGACCATGGGCTGAACCCGCGGCTGACGCACATGACGTTGGGCGGAATGAAGCCGGGGCTTGCGCGGGCCAGGGTCGTCGTCGAGCGCCCCGGCGCGGTGGAACAGGACGGAGACTCAAGACCGATTCCATCTCTGCTGACACGACGACTCCGCAACACCCGATGTGGGTGTCGATCCTGCTGAGCCTCGCTCCCGGCATCGCACTGGGCGCATTCATCCTCGCCGCGTCCCCCGTGCTTGCGGAGTACGGTCTCGACTCCGTATTCGCGCTCTTCGGGGGTATCGGGCTCGTGATCGTCCCGCTGGAACTCGGATGGCTGTCTGTCGTTGGACGGCGAACGTCTGGTTCGTGGTCGCCGTTTGCCGCGGTCTCTTACACGACGAAGCTCCCCCCGAGGCGCCTTGTGCTGCTCGGTCTGGGTTTGGCCGTGTGGTTCATCCTCACACTCGTGCTCTGGATGACGCTCGTGGAGAGCAAGGTCGTCGACGCGCTGTCGCCGTGGGTGCCGCAGACGATACTGCAGTTCGCACAGACCGGTGCGCAAGGGGGCCTGCCGCCCACGGGCCTGATTGTCGCGCTGCTGATCATCGCCTTTGTGCTCAACGGGATGCTCGGGCCGGTGACTGAGGAGCTTTACTTCCGCGGCTACCTTCTAGCACGGATCGATCGGTTCGGCGTGTGGGCGCCCGCCTTGAACTCCATCCTGTTCGCGCTCTATCACGTCTGGACACCGTGGCGATGGCCTCAGATCGCGTTCGGGTTCATGCCCTTGGCAGTCGCCGCGTGGCGTACGCGGAGCCTGTACGTATCGATGACGGCTCATGTGACCATCAACATCGTCTTCCTGGTCCTCCTGAGCGCGTCTTTCCTCTCAGGATGACGAGACTGTTGGCTGCAGGATCCGCCGAACAAAGGTATCGAGCGGTCGGCCACAGGCTACAATCGCGAGGAGAGGCGTCAGCGCCGCCGCTCATACCTAACACGTTAGCCCTCAGGCAAGAGGCACTCTCTCTATCCAGTGCCCAGATTCGTTCTGCTTGGGGAGCCAGATCGCCTGGGGACTGGAAACCGAGTCCGGCGAGTTGATTCCCACGATGAGGGAAGTTCACGCCGCCTCCAGCCGGACCCACACCCTCTTCGGACGGCGGTTCGATTCCCAAACGGGGAGTCGAATTGTCGTTCGCCTTTTCTTGACCTTCCGGTCGGTACAATTATCGCAACGAAATAGACTTGTGATCGCGTAACTAGCCGTCATCACGCGGCTTTCAGCCTCATCCATACCCCTCTCGGGCGGCGGTTTAACCTCAATTTCCGGTTCGACATACCGTCTTGCTTGGTCCACCAGCGCCACAAACCCCTGGAAATAAAGCCTCCGGGGGTTTTGTGTTTTGGTGCTAGGTCGAACCTTGGGGTCCATCGTTGTGACTATCGGGACCCCCAGGCCCCCTCGAGCGTCCAAAGCGAAACCTCTTTGACGGGGGAGCCGACAAAGTTTCGAACTGGTCATGTCCCCGGAGCCCCCCGAGTTACCGCAACAACCAGCTCACCCGTACCCTCTGATAATTCCTCCCGATTGCTGCTGACACCCGCCTCGGTGTGGAGTGTGCGGCCTCCATCGGATCAACGGGGAGGCCCGCTGCGACTTCTGAACGGAGCCATCGCCGGTCTGGGTCTCCCCGACCCGCACCCATGCGGTCTACATGGAAGGGCGATCCAAGACGACTCGGAGTGACAAGTATCTTCTGCACCTACGTCCCCTATTACATCGCTGAGGCTGCCGCCAGGCAATGCCTTGGAGGCCCTGAAGGGCGATCGGCAGGGCCAGCACGCGATCCGGATCAACGATCAGGTCCGCCTGTGCTTTGTCTGGACGTCCGACGGTCCCGCCGATGTGGAGATCGCCGACTACCACTGAGGAGGACACGCTGATGGTTCGCATTCCCACCAACGGCCCCCCGACCCACCCGGGCGAGATGCTTCTTGAGGAATTCCTCAAGCCGCTGGGCATGTCCCAGGTTGAGCTGGCCGAGCGGATCGGGGTCTCCTTCCCGCGAGTGAACGAGCTCATCCACGGGAAGCGGGGCGTCACCCCCGACACGGCGCTCCGCCTCGAGCGGCTCTTCGGGATGGAGGCGCACTTCTGGCTCAACCTGCAGCTTGCGTGGGATCTCTACCACGCGGCCCACGCGCCCGCGGCGAAAGCGATCCGGAAGATTCGGCGGCTGCCAGCACTGGCAGGAGCGGGTACGGATTGAGGACGGGCTTATCACGCTTGCGGGTCTAGGGGCCGCACCTCGAACAGCCGCTCGCATCGAGCCCATCGATGGCGAACTGCAGCAGACCCAGGAGCGGCTCGTGCAGGTGCGGGCTGAACCCCACCATGCTGAACTCCTGGAGAACTGGGATCGGCTGCAAGCCGGGAAGCGGCCGCTTCCATGCATCGCCACGCCGTCCGGTTGCCCAAGAAGCGCACGCGACCGTCGCGCGCGAAAGTGGCACGCGGCTGACCGCATTGCGTCGAATCACCAGCTCCCCGAAATCCACGACATCGAGCTGATCTGCCCCGCCTGCGTGGAAACGGAAACGTAGGAGGAGCAGTGCATTGTCACTCCATGGGCGGAGACGAATGCTTTCCCCTCCCCGGCTGGTCTCAATTTCACGATCCGCACCCGTGCTTCTTGTGACCCCGGATGTCACACCCGTATGGCATGCTCATGCTGCCGGGAGAGCCGCGTCCGCCTCCGGCCGAAAGCCCGGGCGCACGATCGACGGCAGGGGCCCGCCCTGCCAAGGAGTCGACACATGGCCGCCATCGGACCCGTCCTCGAGCGCCTCGCCCTCGCCGCCCCCCAGCACTTCCGCCACCTGGCAGTCTTTCCGCTGCTCTCCCCCGCGCCCCCGGCGCCGTTCTACCTGACCCTGGACGAGGCCCTGGCCGAGGGGCAGGTCCAGGTCACCGAGGTCTCCAAGGGGGGGCGGGTCCCGGAGCTGCGTCTGGTCAACCGGGGCGAGCGCCCCGTCCTGCTGCTCGACGGCGAGGAGCTGGTCGGGGCCAAGCAGAACCGGGTCCTGAACTTGACCCTCCTGGCCCCGGCCAGGAGCGAGATCGTGATCCCCGTCTCCTGTGTCGAGCAGGGGCGGTGGTCCGAGACGTCCGCGCTCTTCGACGCCTCGCCGCGGGTCCACTACGCCGCCGGCCGGGCGGCCAAGGTCGCCTCGGTCAGCGCCTGTCTGGCCGAAGGGCGGGGGGCCGCCTCGGACCAGTCGGAGGTCTGGGCCAACATCGCCGGCAAGGCCGCCCGCATGCGCTTCCACCCGGAGACGGGTGCCATGGCCGACCTGTACCGGCATGCGGAGCAGGACGTCGAGGCCTACGGGAAGGCCTTCTCGGCCGCTGCCGGCCAGGCCGGGGCCGTCTTCGCCCTCGGCGGCCGGGTCGTCGGGCTGGAGCTGCTCTTCAGCCCCGACACCTTCGCGAAGCTCCTCCCCAAGCTGATCCAGAGCTATGCCCTGGACGCGGTCGAGATTCCCGGCGACCACGCGCCCCTGCCGCCGACCGACAGCGCCGTGAGCTTCCTGCGGCAGGTCGCGGCGGCGGAGGTGCGGGAGTTCCCGACCGTCGGCCTGGGGACGACGCTGCGCCTTCAGGCCAGCAGCACCGTGGGGGGAGGGCTCTGGGCCGAGGAGGCGCTCATCCACCTGGCGGTGTTCCGCCACGAGGAGCAGGGCAGCCGAACTCGCCCCGGGATGAGCCTGGGGATGCAACGCGCCTCGCGCCGGTTCCGGTGAAACGATAGGAGCGCGTTCGATTCGCCTCCGATGTACGGACAGGGGCGAAGATTCCAAGGAACAATCTCCGCGCGCCCCTCGACCAGAGCGCCGGGCAGATCCTGATGCTGGCCGGGTGAATCTGGGACAACTCTCGCCCAGTTTGTTGCGGATGTGGGGGGTTTTGTGGTAGATACGTGCGAATGTGAAAAGGGTGCCCTCGATAGCTGGAGGCAGTTATGATGCAGATCCAGAGGGAACCGTAAGGCTCACGAGCGCCGATCCGTATTCAGGGTCGGCGTTTTTCTTTTTCGGTAACTCTCTGAGGCATGGCCTAATGGATCAAGACCTTCAGCTTGATCTGTTCAGCCAGGATCAGATCATGATCCGGGAAGGCTTGTGTGCCCTTGCAGGGCTTGACTTTGTGAAGGCGAAGGCCAAATTTGAGCGGGTGCTTTCCCGATGGACGAGTCACCCGGACGCCTTGAACGGCCTGCGGATGGCTGTTACATGGGATGCGTGGCTCCATGAGGCAGAGGGCCTTCTGTCAAGGGACGCTGCCGCGGCACTGTGGTGGCGGATCAAGGCCAACCCCATCGAGAATGGGGGCGAGGGGCTGAGAAGGGGCCTCATCCGACGGGCGGTCGCCTTCATAGAGGAGGACAGGGACTTTTATCTCTCTCCGGATGTGTGCCTGGGGCGCTTTCTACTTGAACTGGAAGCCTATGGAGAGGCCGAAGCGGCCCTCACGCGCCTGCTGGAAAGGCGCCCAAACAATGGAAGGCTCTGGCTTTGCCTCGGTAACTGCCTCTTCAGGCAAGGCAAGCAGAGCCAGGCGAGACTCGCCTACGCCAGGGCTTTCCTGGTGGCGCCAGGGGAGGTGGAGCGAGGGGAGATTCTTGACAAGGAATTACTGGAAGCCATTGCCAATGAGGACAATTACGTCGCCGCGCTTTCAGGATGGCTCAAGGACATCCTGCCTCTCATCGAAGTCGACGGTGTAATACCGCTCGATCAGAGGCATGAAAAGTCAATATTGGTGTACCAGGCGATTCGACGCGCAGAGCGGGCACGCACAAATCGCGACCATGAAGAGATGGTCGAACAGCGGCGGTTCCTGAAAGAACTCGACCCGGCGGTGTTGCAAGCGTATCTGGAGCGGTTGTAGCAAATTCACAACCACTTTTTCAAGGAGTTACGCGTTCCAGACCCTTCGAATTCGCAAAGTCGAGCTAGTGAGGTATGGCAGATAATGCAGGCCTCCTATTACAGGATCTTGAGCCTAGGCCGGGCAAGTGGGGAGAGTGGCAGAGGAAGGGTATTGGGGGGTCAAAGTGTGCCCCATTTTCCTCTGTAGTATAGCGAATAATCAGGAATCTCTGACCCGTTTCGGCAGGGATTCGTCGAGTGACGACGGGGAAAGTATATGAAGCCAAGTCTCGCAAAGGCAGAGAATGGAACCAGAAACCGAAAATACAAATTCTCCGGTCATCAAACCTTTGCCTTCCGCTACGGATGGCTGGAGAAAGGCGTCCGGGGAATGCTCGACAAGAAGGATCTGTTTCTCCGTGACGATGCGCTTGTGATCCTCGGTGTCGGAAAAAACATGGTGGAAAGCATCCGGCATTGGTGCACCGTGACGCAGCTTATCGAAGAAGATACCGTTACGAAGAAGCGAAGCGGGGCGGCCCATCGGGTTTCTTCTATTGGCGAGAGACTTCTCGGCAAAGACGGCTGGGATCCCTACCTAGAAGATGATGCCTCCCTGTGGCTGATCCATTGGCTCCTCGTTTCCAACCCCACTATCTGCACCACATGGCAAATAGCCTTCTCGTTCTTCCAAAGGCCCGATTTTACCAAACGCGAAATGGTTGATTATGTTGCCGCATTTGCGGAAAAACAATCAGTTGGAGTCAAAGCGTCTTCGCTATCAAGAGATATAGACTGTTTTGTCCGCACCTATACTTCAGCCAACGCAAATACTGCAAAGCACGCGATCGCCGAAGAGGGCTTCGACTGTCCACTTCAGGAGCTTGGCCTTCTTCAAGCCTCGCCCGATGGTGAGCTCTACCGCTTTTCCATCGGGGCGAAATCGACTCTTCCGAGTCAGGTTTTTGGGTATGCCCTTTCCGGGTATTTTGACGCAGTGCACGGAACGAGCAACAGTATGAGTGTCCAGGAATGCCTCTACGGCTTGGGGAGTCCTGGGCAAGCGTTCAAATTAGACGAAAACACGCTGATCGCCCATGTCGAGGAACTTGACAAGATCACTCACCATAAGGTTGCTCTCGATGAAACCGCCGGTCTCAAGCAAATCTTCCGGCGAGAGCAAATGGATGCGCTGAAATTGCTGGAATCCTACTACAAAAGGGAGGCACACAAGTGAGCCTCTCCGAACGCAAGCTATCTGATTGTATAGAAATCCGTCGGCGATTCCTACGCTCCATTAACCTGGAGAAGGACTACCAGAACACCAGCCAGAATGGCGATTACATCATTACGCCCACCGCTCGGCAGATTCTCGGTCGAGTAGCTGAGGGGCTAAGCGAAAGGTCGACCTACCGCGCATTGACGATAACGGGACCATACGGAGTCGGCAAGTCTGCGTTCGCGGTGTTTCTTACGCAGATACTCTGCCGCAGCGTAGCAGGCAGCGAGGCCGCACGTCGGCACCTCAGCGAGATAGATCAACGCCTGGCAAGAGAATTATCTCAAAAGACAGGACCTGGCAAGGGACTCCTTCCTGTAGCCATTACTGCTCGACGGGCTCCTGCGGCACTCTGCCTGACCGAAGGAATCAGGGATAGCGCGGCGCGAATCAAGAAGAATGTCTCAAGACCGATTGTCGGAGAGTGCGAGTCGTTAATCAAAGATGTTCGCAAAGGAAATGCAACGGATTCTCGCCGGATTGTATCCTTGTTAAGCCAGCTAGCGACTGGCGCCCGCAGCTCCGGATACTCAGGTCTGCTGTTCATGATAGACGAACTCGGAAAACTATTTGAGTTTGCCGCGCGGATGCCCCAGAAGGCGGATGTCTTTGTTCTGCAAGAATTGGCCGAGCAATCGAGTCGGAGCGGAGATTTTCCAACGCTGTTTCTCGGATTCCTCCATCAGTCGTTCGAGGAATACGGCCAACATCTTGACAGCCTGACCCGCAAGGAATGGGGTAAGATTCATGGACGTTTTGAGGATGTAGTTTTCCTCGAGCCTCCGGATCAGGTTGTCAGGATGATATCCTCGGCAATCAGGTGGACGAATGGTCCGCTGTCTTTACAAGCAACGAAGCAAATTAGGCGTGTGGCGAAGACCTGCGCCGACAATGGCATCTGTCCGCCAGGCATGAGGAGGGGCGAATTCGAACAGATCTGCCAGCAGTCCTACCCCCTGCATCCCTCGACACTCGTCTCGTTACCGTTCATCTTCCGGCGCTTTGCACAGAATGAACGTTCTCTCTTCTCTTACCTTAGCAGCCTGGAGCCTGCCGGCTTCCAGGACTACTTGTGCACACATTATCTCTCGCACGATAAACCCGAGTATCTGCGTCTCGGCCAGCTCTTTGATTACTTTACTACCAACTTCGGCAGCGGCTTGTTCAGGCAACCCCAGGCCAGAAGATGGATGGAAGCCGCCGATGTATTGGATCGCAAAGAGGACTTAACGGCAAGACACAGCGATCTGATCAAGACTATCGGTGTTCTCAGTGCACTTGGGGAATTCAGTCCCCTGTCGGCTACGGAGACCATGATAGCGGTTTCGCTAGGCGATACGGCCAAGATGACCGCAGAAATGGAGGGGGGCATACGATTCCTTCGAGAAAAATCCATTATTACTCATCGTCGCTTCAATGATACCTATCGGATATGGGAAGGCAGTGACGTTGACATTGAAGAGCGTGTCGCCGAAGGAGAACGACAGCTCCGAGGCACAATCAAGCTCGCCTCCAGCATCCAGCACTATCTTGGACCCCGGCCGATAGTCGCAAGACGTCACAGTTTCCAAGCCGGCTCATTACGTTACTTTAATACAGTTTATCTAGATGATCCGGCTGACGCCCCTAAGCACCTCACTTCTTCTACGGGTGCTGATGGTCAGGTACTAGTTTGTCTCTCGTCCTCTCCCTCGGCGCTTAAGACTTTTCGAGACCTGGCCGCATCGGCCCAATCCGAACGGCGTCATATCGTCTTCGCCATCCCTCAACAGATTGGCGAAATCCAATCTGCCGTTGCAGAACTGGCGGCCCTTCGCTGGGCATGGGATAACACGCAAGCACTTCGCGACGATCGCGTGGCACGTCGAGAACTAGCCCTGCGAATATCAGAATCCGAGCATTTCCTTAGGCGTGCTCTGGCTGGGTTGCTTGACCCACGGGAAGAGCCGCTGGGCAGCGAATGCCTGTGGTACTGGAACGGGATGCTTCAGCCCGTACGATCCAGAGTTGACGTTTCGCACCTGCTCTCAACTATCTGCGACAGCGTGTATGAGAAGACACCATATGTGCGTAATGAGCTAGTTGTCCGTCGCACTCTGTCCTCCGCAGCAGCAGCGGCCCGGCGTGATCTCATTGAGAAGATGCTGACCAACTCCGAAGCCCCAAACCTCGGCATCGAAGGATACCCCCCAGAGAGAAGCATCTACGAGTCAATATTGAAAGATACAGGAATCCACACCGAAACCCGGGCCAACAAATGGTCATTCGTTGATCCACCAGAACGAAAACGGCATGGGATTTGGCCTGTTTGGGATCACCTACGGACGATCATATTTGAAGCGGAACCTGATCCACGATCAGTAGACGCCGTGTTTCGAATGCTGGGCGACCCACCCTACGGCGTCATGGAGGGTATACGTCCTATCCTCTTGTGCGCATTCATGATGGCCTACCGTGACGAGACGACTCTGTATCGCGAAGGGACATTCATTCCTGAACCCAGCATCGCGGATTATGAGATTCTTATACGGCGGCCAGAGTTCTTTGCAGTAGCGGGGTGCCGAGTAACAGGGAGCCGGGAAGCAATTGTAGCACGACTCGCGGACAGTTTGAAAGTGAAGGCCGCGACGGTACCCGTAGTCCGGGCGTTATTCCAGGCTGTCAAAGACCTGCCTGAGTGTGCGTGGAGGACTCGACGGCTCCCGCCTGAAGCCCTTGCATTGCGCGATGCTTTTGGGAACGCCAAGTCGCCAGAACGGTTTTTGTTCGTCGGTGTGCCTGAGGCACTCGGTCTTCCAAGTATTTCAGCGGACGGATTGAAGCAGGAGGAGATCGATACTTTCTTTGAGACGCTGAACGGGAACCTGCAACGATGGGCGGGGTGCGCTACCGAGACGCTGAACTATGCGCGCGACACGCTACTTGAAGCATGCGGTTATCCTGCTGGCGAGGATGGTTGGGAATCATTACGGGGAGATGCAGTTCGAGCAGAAAGAACGATAACGGCCGCCCAGTTGCTAGCCTTTGTTAAGCGGGTTACGCAAGCTGGTGCAGGCCAAGACGGCGTCGCTTCGGTTGTAGCTCTTGTAGCAAACCGACCGCCGCTGAACTGGTCGGATGTGGATGTTGAGCGATTTCCGGATGCTGCAATTGCTATCGGGAGGGCATTCCGCGACGCGCTAGGGGGGGTTGGGCATGGCCAGTCTGATGGCTGTCGGATGGAGGACCTAGCACCCTGTGAGAGGAAACAAGCAGAACAAGTATTGTCGGAACTGCAGCAGCACCTGAGGCAATACGTGTACAATACACCCAGCCGTGCCATTGCAGCGGCATTAGCGTCATTGGCTCATGAATACCAGGTCTCGATGGTGACGAAGCGGGAATAGGAGAGAACATTGAACGGCCAGAATCAAACTCTACGCCATATTCTTGCGCTGTCAGGGGGAAAAGACAGTGCAGCGCTTGCCATATACCTGAAAGACCGCGTTAATGAGATGGAGTACGTGTTCTGTGACACAGAGAAGGAATTGCCTGAGACTTATGCCTATCTGGACAAGCTCCAAGTATTCCTCGGGAGGGAAATCAAGCGACTCAAACATGAAGGTATGGGTTTCGACGGACTTCTGAAAATGCGAAGGGGGTTCCTGCCCTCGCCCCAAATGCGTTGGTGCACGGAGTACCTCAAAATCAAGCCCTACGAGAAGTACGTGGGGGAGTCCCGGATTATCAGCTATGTGGGGATTCGCGCTGACGAACGGCATAGGAAGGGGTACGTTTCGACGAAGCCGAATATTGCCTCTCGGTTTCCGTTCATCGAGGATGGGCTTGTTAAGGCGGACATCATTCGGATTCTTGAGGAAAGTGGACTGGGAATCCCCGAGTACTACAAATGGCGATCACGGTCAGGTTGCTTCTTCTGTTTCTTCCAACAGAGGCGAGAATGGGTTGGTCTGCTGGAGAACCACCCTGATCTCTTTGCGCTAGCCATGGAGTACGAAAAGGAAGACCCTGTGGCAAGCGTGCGTTACACATGGACGCAGGGGGAGAGCCTTGCGGACATAGCAAGGCCGGATCGTGTCGCGCAGATCAAGCGGGACTTCGATCGCCGTCAGGCCCGTGAGTGCGGCCACAGTCCGAATCAGTCTTTGGCCGCGGTCTTCGCTGGTGAGTTGACTGACTCCGATGGTGGGTGCTTGATATGTCACCTTTGAAAGCAGTAATTGCTTCCGCCATAGGTGCCCACGTCAGATAGGATGTTGTATGAACAGATTGGGAACAAGTTTTCACCGCAAATTCGCACTGAATCGCCCCGGCGTCACACAAGTGCTTCGCGTCGTGGAGACTCTTGAAAGCAGAACGGGAGGTGATGAGGCAGTCACTTTCCGGCACTTGGAAGAGAAGACTACACTCGGACCAGTCTACATTGCAGCAATGAGACGGTATGCCTATGGCATGAGATTGCTGGATGAACAGGAAAAGCTTACTCCCCTTGGCAGATTCGTGCTTCGGAATGACCCTGAATTAAACAGGCTAGTGACCCTCTGGTGCCTCCACTTCAATCTGAGTCTGCGAAATGGACCTGGGCCTTATTTCTGGCATCAACTCGTTGTTAATTCCTTTCGCCCGGGTGACGTTCTGGACAGTCGGACGATTGGCACACTGATCTATGAAGCGGTTACGACGGACGGCACCGAAGTGGTCTCGCGGAAGACAGCTGAGCACGCCGCACCAAGTTTTTTGGGCAGTTACAGCAAAGCTGATGCGTTGGGCCCTCTTGGAATCCTAGAAGAAGACGCAGCAGGCAAGTACCGCGTGCTCTCCCCCCTACCTCCACCTCTCTGGGCTTTTGCCTACGTGTTGGCGGATTACTGGACCACCAACTGGGGTGCTGTGACGGGGGTAAGTCTGGCGCGCGTGGCCGAGGAAGGCGGGGTCGGGCCCATCCTCATGATGGGCGGGGGGTTGATCAACCGGTACCTCGGAGACCTGCAACGCGAAGGGTTTGTGATCGTCCAGCGGCGGACGCCGCCGTTTCAGTTGACGCGGAACTGGCAAAGCCCGGAGGTCTTTCTGGAGCGAATGTATGGTTAGTCCAGAGAAGCTCGTCGAGTCGTTGCGAGGGCATGGTCTGCGTTGCCGAGTCGGGGTATTGGGCGTTCCCGTGCCTCTCCTTGGCACGGAAAGCCAGATTGCGGCGGCTTTGGGAGTCGAATTACTGGATTATCGGGAGCGGCTCCTGGCGAGTGTACCGAAGAATTCGCAGTTTGTGAATGTGACGGTGGTGAGTGTGTTCGACGATCTGGAGCGGATCGCCAACACCGCCACCGGAGAGAGCTGTGTGTTGATTAGCAACTTTGATTTGGCGTTGGGGCGATTGGGAACCGATGAGCGAACGACGCTGTGGCGTACCTTAATGACAGCATTTCCCAATAGGACCCGAGCTGTGGTTTTATGCGTACCCTTGCATGAGGACTGTGCGTTTGCCTTTCCGGATCTGGATCTCAGGCGAATGTGGCGAGATTCTGAACGCTACGCAAATTGGCCGGATGGCAGAGGGGATGGGCAGGAGCCATGTTGATACGCGATGTTGTGTGCCAGAAGGAAGACGCGGCGTTCAGGAACGACGTACAGTTGCGGTGGTATGTGGAGGGCCATGCGGAGAACCTGGCGCTCGCACGCAGTTACCTGTTCACCCGGAAGTCTGTCGGGCAGCGAAAGTCCCCCATCGACGTTCTGTATCAGCTCCGACAGGCATTCTTAACCAACACGTTCGAGAACCGGTTCATGGTGATAGCGACCTACGGACACGGGAAGAGTCACCTCGCGCTAGCGCTTGCGAACTACTTTGGCAAACCGCCGACTTCTACCGAATGCCAGGCATTGCTTATCAGCATCCAGCACGCTTTCGGCGGTGCGGCCGAGGCACAAGGGTACAGGGATTTTAAGGAGGCGCGAAAGCGCATGCTTGTTGTGTGCCTGGAAGGAACCCGGCCCGGGGATCTGTCGCAGCACTTTCTCAAGGCGCTACGGACCGCGCTGCGTGCGGAGCGTGAGACTCAGAGCCAAGAGTTGCCGTTCTGGACTCGCGAGGCGACCCGTCTGATCGAGAGTATTGCGGCTTCGGAACAGGAGCGTTCCAGAGCGGACATGTTCTTGCAGGGGCATGGCATAGATCTGGCGGGTATGCGCGAGGCACTGACCAGCCAAGAAACGAGCATCTATGATACGGTGCGCGATCTTGTATTCCACGTGCGTGGTGTCAGGCCCGATCTTGGTGGACCGATTAGCTTGGCGCAGGCCGTCGAGTGGGCAGCCGATGAGTTCTGTGGCATGGAAGACTCCAAGCCATTCGGTGGGCTTCTGATACTTTTCGATGAGTTCAGCGCTTTTCTACGGAACTATAGCATCCGTGCGACTCCGGGCAATCCGTTGCAGGATTTGCTCGACGGCGTGAGCAACCGGAAAGGCAAGGTCGTGTTCGCGGCGTTTGGGCAAATGGAACCTACAGCAATCATTGAGAGCGTCTTCTCGATGCGCGCAAACGATGTGGCGCGACAAGGATTGTTGGTAGAGCTCACCCGGTTGCCGCCCGCCTATCACTATCAACTCTATACGACGATGGAAGACGTCTTGGATTCGTACCTCTGGCAGGACGAGACGGCGGTTACGCAGGCGTTTGAGGATGGGCACGCCTGGCCAGCGGTTGAGGAAGCAACTGACGATTGTCTGATGGTCTTCGATCGGCGGTATATGCGGGAACTGGGTTGGGATTCGGAGCAGTTTCATAAGCGGGTGACCATGGGGTGTTTTCCGCTGCATCCGATGACTTCAACGCTGCTGTGTAATATTGAGTTCCATGAGAGCACTAATCCGAGGTCGGTACTCGGTTTTGTTTTCGACGAGTTGCGGCAAATCGGGAATCTCCCGGTAGTTTCGCAGCAAAGTCCCTCCTGGGTGAGTCCAGTCAGGCTCGTTGACCAATTTGGAGAGCAGTTGGCCGACGAGGAATGGAAGCAATACCAGGATGCTGTGCGGCAGAGGGCCGGCGACTTGACCGCGGAGGAAGGTGCGATTTTGAAGGCAATGCTTTTGCATGCAGTGGCGAAGATGCCGACGAATCTCGTGGTCTACACCAAGGCCATCGGGAGTCTTTCCGGCCTGCCCGCAGAGCGGGCCGAAGAGGTCTTACAGGGCCTGAGCCGGATCGGGTTGATCGAACACCAGACTGCTCAAGGTAAGTATGGATTCTGGTCATTGGGCGGAGGGGCGCGACGGTTACACGAATGGCTGAACCGTTCGATTGCCGGGAGAAACTTGACGTGGGCCGACCTGAGCACTGTAAACCGAGACGGGCGGGGTTTTGCGCGACCAGCTTTGCCAGTGGCTGTCCCGTGGGGGCATCCAAATGACTGGCAGGCTGAGCAAGTGTACCTTACCCGACCCTTTGTAACTGAAGACAAGGTCAAGGAGCTGTCCGTTCTTTCACGCGGGGTAGTTATCTGGTTACTGGCAGCGAGCGACGGGGAAGTAGAGTGGTTCGAGAGCAATGCTCAGCGAGTGCTGGACGCTGCCGCTGGGGATCCGGCTGCACCTGTGGTGATGATGGTGCCGACGACGGCGAGACCGGCCTTGGCGGAGGCTTTCCTAAAGCATTGTGTGCTAAAGGGGTTGACACCGGCTGAGGTCACTGAATTCGGCGGTGGCTTTGTGCAGGGTGTGAGGAGCCAAGTGGCTAGGACGATTCAGGATGAGACTGCGGCAATGGAAGTCCCGATGGGGCGGGCACTTGTGCCCCGTCCCTTTGCCGCAGCATTCAACGTCGGGGTGCCCTTGAGTCGGGTAGATGCGATCATCAAGAAGGCCTATGTTTTAGCCTTTAGTTCAGCGCCGCCTGCCTTTTTCGAGCAGTATAGATTCAGCGCCGGGCAGTTGCGTACAGCGGTGAAGCTGGTGGGGAAATTGCTTCTCGAGAACAAGGTCGGTGACCTAAGTGAGGGAGCGAACCCGACCGCTGACTTGCTGCTGCAGAAATTCGTGGTGGTGGGCGAGGCCACGAGTTGGGGACTTTTGTCCGTTGAAAAGCGGCTGCAGGAACCGACGGCGGAAAGGACGCATCGGGCCTGGGCCAAGCTGGAGGGATGCGTTCCGGCGAATGGGAACGACATGCCGTTGGAGTATACGATCATCGAGCTTCAGGGGCCTCCCTATGGGTACGACCCGAACACTCTGACCCTGCTTTTCTGTGCTTGGTTCGGATACCACCGACACAATCTAAGGATGACCTTGAACAACGCGATCACCCAGCGGACGGAACTAGCCTCGCGCTTGGACGACTGCCCTGCTGCCCTTGTGGAGTTCCTGGCGCATGGAAACGTGAGGCTGATGCGGCGAGACCGTACGAGAACCAGTCAGGAAGTCCGGGGCATTGCAGAACGCGCCCGGCAGATGGCTGCCCAGCCCTTTGCAGGGCGTGAAGCTGTTGACGCGCTTGCGAAGTTGGATGAGTTCCTTGGGGACGAGGGCAACGAGGATCCCGGAGAGAGACAGGAGGCCGATGAAGCCAAGGTCTCTATTCGAGCCGCGGTTGACCGCGCTGACGCATATGACACGAACGCGCGGCAACTGCGTGCTAACGCGAGTGCGGCGACAGACATTAGCGAACTTGTGAAGATGCTTGAGCGTGTCGGCGAGTTGCAGCCAGCCGGTGGTGTGCTCCCCGAGGAACCGCTGCAGGATGCGATACGTACAGAGGTTCGGAATCGGCTCGGTGCTGTGGTAACCAGGGTGTGCGCCGAGAACTCGGAGCTTCCGGACTTGACCCATTACCAGGAGAAGAAGCGGCGGCTTGAAGGCGCACAACGAGCGCTTCCGGCGCATCTTGATCTGAAACAGAAGGTTGCGGATGCGCTTGTAGCGCTCGAAGGGGCCAAAGCCGAGCAATATGGGCGACAGCAGGACCAGACGACCATCGCCGTTCTGAACACGATGCAGGCTACCGGCCCGCTGGGACAACTCCGCAGTTGGCTCGATTGTGCGGCGAACCACGTGTGCCATTCGGAGATGGCAAATTCTTTACAGCGCCAGAAGGTCGCGGGACTGGAGGCGAGCATCGCGGAGATGGTAGAGTTCGCATCATCCCTGAGCGGGCGTTTGGACCGGGTGGCATCGGCTAGTGATGCGGGGAGCCTAAACCAGGCAATTACCGAAGTCCGGGGGTATTACGCGGGGCAACCCGAAGCCGAGTCATTAAATGCAGCGCGGGAGCGGTGCGGCCGGCTGGCCGCTGTCTTCACCGAGTTGGCGCGGATCGATGCTGAGATCGAGGGACTTCGCCGGCGGAATGACGTGCCGGGAATTGAAAACCGGTTGGCCGGCTTGCTTTCGGAGTATCGGGGGGTGCTGTGCCCTGCACAGGAGGCAATCTTGAGGGAGAGAAGCTCGGCGCTTTCGGGTCGGGTAGCGGGTCTGGGGGCGGACGCTGACCGTTGGCTTGAGGAACGCAAGAGGCGCGTGGCATCGGGTAGTCCGCTCGGCGGCCTCTTCGACGAGTTGCAGAATCCCCCGCCTTTTCTTCCGGCGGACCGTGAAGCAAGCTTGCGGGAGTTGGTGGCCGCTGTGCAGCAAAAGATGGACGTGGATTCGTTCGGTCAAGTGGTTCGGTACTTCAAGCGGATCGCGAACAAGGACGAGCAGAAGAGGGTTGTGGCCGAATTACAGCGGATCGTTGATGGGAGATAGGAAGGCGGCCATGCGGAAGTTGTACCAGGATCCGAAGGCGGACTGCGAGCCGCCTGCGGGGGCCACGATAGTTACGAGCGAGGTGAACTTCCTGCGGATTTTCGGTCGCGATGGGGACATCGCCGTGCGTGGACCGGCGCTTTGTCGGTGGGCTGGAAATGTCTGGCTTGGGCGCGGTTGGCCGGTAGTACGCTTGCTCTCTCCCGTAGATGAGTTATCGGACTGCGCTGTAGGCGCAGAGCACGGACAGGTGGCGCAGTTTTACGAAGAGAACGCGCGCCTGCTGAGCCAGCTCGAACGACCGTTTAAGCTGCGGGATGTGCTTGAAGTGATCTATCCCGATTCTATTTGGCGTGGATATCCGAACATTCGTCATGCGGCAGGTTGGCTGGTCTGGCTGGACCAGACCGATCCGCCCCCTACTATTCTGCCATTTCTGCGGACCCAGGCCATGTTGTGGAGGGCAACATCGAGGGGGCCTGAGTTGATGCTTTACGATGCGCATGACGCAACCACCGCAAGAGAGTTTCTGGCGAAATGGCTCGGGTACGGCGACACGCCATTGAGTCACAACCTGCCACCCTTTCCTTTGGAGGTGCCCAAACGGCACCTGGATGCGGCGACGAGGATATGGCGATCCCAGATTGTCCGGAGCCAGGGATATTGCGTGCAGGAGCTTCTCAGGTGCAATGCGCCGAGGCGCGTGCGAGAGAAGGTGGCTGAGATCGGATTCGACTACTACTACGGGGCTCATCGAGGGGATTTGTCGCAAGAGGTAGTACGCCTGCTTGCGGATTACCTGTCGCCGGAAAAGACTGCAGAACTCCGAACGTGCCTGCCGCCCCCTCGGCCGGGGAATCCGCCGAGGGACATAGCGGGCCTGCGCCGTTGGTTCATGGAGGAGTACCTTCCCTTCCGACAGTGGTGTCTACTGAGTGAGGATGCTGAAGGTCTCGCGAGAGTCGAGGAAGTCAGCAGGGCATTCGCGTTGTGGTTCCTGGATTTCTATCCGGCCGCTATTGCTGGCGGGAATCCAGCGATGGCCTTTGTTCGTTCCAGTTCGGTTCGCCACGCTGACAGGGATGAGGTAACGCTCCTGGTTATCGCGGATGGGTTGAGCCTGACGGATGCCGAGACTCTTATGCGGGGGATTGCAGCACAGGAGGCGAGGCTAACGGTGTGTCGAAATGAACTCCTCTTCGCTGCTGTGCCTACAGTTACGGAAGTCTGCAAGCCAGCTTTAGTGCACGGGTGTACGCCACGAGATGTCGCCAACCTTCCTGCAGGAGATCCGCAGGGTACGCGCGTGCTGTCCGAGAATCAAGATCCGGCAGAGGCGCTGAGAAGGGCGATTGGAGGGGACTTTTTTATCTGGTCGCACGTTGAGCCTGACCGCACTTATCACAGCCATGCGGACACGCTCACCCTGCTGGAGAAGGTTCGGGGCGCCGTGCGCACGATCGCTTCGCGGATTGTTTCAGCGGCAGGAGCGGTGCCGGCGCATCTGCGGTTGCGGATCATCGTGACGACGGATCACGGGCGATTACTGGGCAAGAGCGAACGAACAATTGCCATCCCAGCCGGTATGCATTCGCACCAGCGCGTTGCGCTGGGCCCCTCACAAGGGCCGACTGGCGGAACCGGATATGTCGTACGGGAACACGATGGCACGGTGATGCTTGACGGGAGGCGTTTCGGCATTTCGGACACGGACGATTGCACTGTTGCTCTTTCGAGCAGTGCCTTCCGGGCCAATGATGGCAGAGCGGGGGTTGAGCATTTCCCCCACGGGGGGCTGGCACCTGAAGAGGTCATGATTCCCTGGTTCGAGATCGTCAGGGACCAGGAACCTCCGCACATCGAGTGTACGGCCAGCGGGGCGGCACGTGAGGACCAAGCCGGGCAGGTAACGATCCACTGCGTGAACGCCGGACAGGTTGACGTGATGCTCGAAGTGTTTGAGTTTCAGTTCCGGGACAAGCCGAAGCTCCAGGTCGTTGCGAATGTATCGTTGCCGAGGATGTCCGAACAGATCGTGCTGAGGACGATTGACCGGTGGCCAACGCCCTCGGATCTGAAAGCGGCTTCTGCCATCGCCCGGATCAGGATGCCGGTCGGTGACATAGAGACGGTCCCGGTTCAGCTGGATCTGAAGAGTGAGGGTTTCTATAGCCGTGAGAACATATTGGGTGACCTTTCATGAATGAAGACATGGATCGAGGCGGAGCGAACGGCGAGACACATGTTCTCGCTGCCGATCTTGAGGCAAAGATCGTCAAAGTGTTTGGTGAAATGGCAATCGACAAGCGCCGACTGCCTATGAGTCAGTTACAAAAACGCGGAATTCCTGCCTATGTGGCAGAATGGGTCTTGGAGTCGGTAATTCCTGGGTGTGGCCCGATTACGGCGGAAGAAGCCGAGAAGGTGAAAGATTGGGCAGCGAGGAATATTCCGGGACCGGGGGACCAGAACGCGATCAAGTCTCGGTTGCTCCGTGGCGAGACTGTGCGTGTCCTAAATCCATTACAGGTTGAGGTCATTCTGCGGCGCAATCGGCAGGAACAAGTGGCGAAGCTGGGACTCCTCGGCATTGACGATGCTTTGATTCCCGACGATTTGGTGAAGCGTTTCCCGAATGTCCTGAAAGAGGGGATGTGGGGTGTTGTTGAGTTAACGAATACCTCGGAAGGCGTGGCCGTTACCCAGTTCCGACCTATGCAAGCGACGGTTAACCTGAGCATGTTGAAAGAGGCGCGGGCGCAGTTTACAGTGGAGGAATGGCGCTCGGTGATGGTCCTATCGATGGGCTACAACCCAGAAGCGTACACGCCTGACCAGCAGTTGATGCTCCTGTGCCGCCTCGTGCCGCTGGTCGAGAAGAACATGACGATGATCGAACTCGCACCCAAGGGGACGGGAAAGAGCTATGTCTTCGAGAATGTCAGTCCGAAGGTGCGGCTTGTCAGTGGGGGGAATATCTCACCGGCTGTGCTCTTTGTGAACAATAGCAGTGGGCAATGGGGGCTTCTGGCACGGTACTCCGTTGTTGTGTTGGACGAAGTGCAGACGCTGAAATTCGAGCGGCCCGAAGAGATCATCGGGGGCTTGAAGGGCTATCTTGCTAACGGGAGGATAACGCGCGGCGGGTTGCACGAAACGGCCAGCGATTGTGGTTTGGTGCTCTTGGCGAACATCCTCCTGGACGCGCAGCAACGGCCCGCCGTGGATCCATTGGTGCGAGAACTCCCCAGCTTCATGCAGGAAACGGCGTTTCTTGATCGAGTGAAAGGAATCCTACCCGGCTGGTTGCTGCCGAAACTGAGCAACCGCTCATTTGCGGTATCCTCTGGGTTGAAATCCGATTTCTTCGGAGATGCTTTGATTGGGCTTCGAGACGACCTGTTCGCGGATCAATACTGCGTTCGACGCATCCGGCTGAAGGGGTCGCGCGCCTACCGAAGGAACGAGGAGTCCATCGCCTCCATCGCAAGTGGTTTAATGAAGGTGCTTTTCCCACATGGGCAGGTTTCGGACCGGGATTTCTGGCGGTACTGCGTTAAGCCTGCCGTCGGGTTGCGTCAGCTCGTGTGGAGCCAGTTGTACCAGCTCGACGGCGAGTATCGGCAATACGAGGCAATCCTTTCCTGCGAGTTCGCTGAGGGAGCGTGATGTGGGCCTCGGCGGCAATGCGTTCTCGGAGAAGATCGAATGATGAAACCCGTTTACCTGGACAACAACGCGACGACGCCATGTGCGGCAGGGGTCGTCGATGCAATGGTACCGTATCTCCAGGAAGAGTACGGTAATGCGGCAAGCCCTCATCTCATGGGCAGACGCGCAGCGCAGGCCGTGGCGGATGCGAGAGAGCATATCGCGGCACTCTTGGAATGCGATCCATCGGAAGTACTTTTCACCAGTGGGGCGACCGAAGGGAATAATTTGGTTTTGCTGGGATTCCGGCCGGAAGGCCCGGAACGACGGGCAATCGCGGTCTCGTTGGTCGAGCACAAGGCCGTTCTGAGTCCGTGCGAGTACCTCGAGGAGGTCGGTAGGCCCGTTGCACGCATCCCGGTGGACCGCGAGGGGGTGATTGCCCTAGGGGCCTTGGAGGCCCAAATCGGTACGCACACATCTTTGGTTGCGGTCCAGGCTGCCAATAACGAGACAGGTGCGTTGCAGCCCATTAGCGAAGTCGTCGAACGTGCTCATCGTGCCGGAGCCTTGATGCACTGCGATGCGGCGCAGGCTCTCGGAAAAGTGCCTTTCTCTGTATCCGCGACTGGAGTCGATTTTGCCTCATTCAGCGGGCACAAGGTGTATGGTCCAAAAGGGGTTGGCGCCCTTTATGTTCGCGCGGGATTAAAGGACCGGATTCAACCCATTCTGTTCGGGGGCGGACACGAAGCTGGGGTGCGGCCTGGCACACTAAATGTGGCAGGGATTGTCGGATTTGGCGTGGCATGCCGTCTTGCTTATGAGCGCTCGCATGACGAAATGAAGCAA
>DIVU01000111.1:0-9604 GCA_002423365.1 Desulfuromonadaceae bacterium UBA6124
GTCTTGCCGGTCGACACCGGGGATGAAGTTGCCTATAATGTGCAGCGGATCATTCGCCGACTGGCCAACCCCGACTTCCAAAAGGAGCAGCCATGAAGAGGGTGCCCTCCCCTCCTCCGACCGCCGAAGGTCCCGGTAAAGACGCGCCGGAACCGGATGTGCGGCAAGCTGTGCCTCAGCTCCGTCAGGAATCCGCCATCGCTGGCGGCCCAACACCAGCGAGCCAGTTCAAGGAAGCCTGGGTGATCTTTTTCATCCTTGGCATCATCATGATCAATTACCCTTTTATTCACATTTTCAATAAGAGCGACACCCTCTTCGGCATTCCCTTGCTGGTTCTCTATTTTATTCTCGGCTGGCCCCTCTCCATCTTGGTGATCTACCTCTTTACCCGCCACCTTTCCAACCTGACCAAAGGGCCTCCGGAAGCCGGGGGAGGAAGCGGCGGCGAATGATCCCGGTAGAGATCATCACCATCATTTCCCTCCTCTATTTCGGACTGCTCTTCGCCGTTGCCTACTATGCGGACAAGCGGCGCGAAGAGGGGCGCAGCATTATTTCCAATGCCAACATCTACGCCCTTTCCCTCTCCGTCTATCTGACGTCCTGGACCTTTTACGGCAGCGTCGGTCGGGCCGCCACCAGCGGCCTCGACTTTCTGCCGGTCTACATCGGTCCGACCCTGATCGCCTTCAGCTGGTGTTTCCTGCTGCGCAAGATGGTGCGCATCAGCAAGGAACACAACATCGTCAGTATCGCCGACTTCCTCTCCAGCCGTTACGGCAAATCTCCCGCGCTCGGGGCGGTGGTGACCTTCTTCACGGTTCTCGCCATCATGCCTTACATCGCCTTGCAGCTCAAAGCGGTCTCCCGCACTTTCGATCTGCTCGCCGCCCCGCAGATCGCGCTGAGTCACCATATTCAGGCGCTCCTTCCGGGGGTTCCGCCTTTCATCGACACGGCCTTCGTCGTCGCCCTCTTCCTCGGACTGTTCGGCGTCCTTTTCGGCGCCCGCCACCTCGACGCCACGGAACGGCACGAAGGCATGGTGGCCGCCATCGCCCTCGAATCCCTGATCAAGCTGGTCGCTTTCTTCAGTGTCGGCCTCTTTGTCACCTACGGCATGTTCGACGGCTTCGCCGATATCTTCGAACGCTTCAACGCCGAATTTCCTGAACGCAGCTACCTGTACACACTGGGGCACGAAGCTGTACCCTATTCCGAATGGTTCACCATGACCTTCATTTCGATGATGGCTTTCATGTTCCTGCCCCGGCAGTTTCACATCATGGTGATCGAAAACTCCAGCGAAGATCACATCAAAAGCGCCATGTGGCGATTTCCCGCCTACATGTTCCTGATGAATCTCTTCGTTATTCCCATCGCCCTTGGCGGGCTGTTACTTAACGGCGGCGATATCACCCAGGCCGATTACTTCGTCATCGACATCCCCCACAAGGCCGGCCATCCCTGGCTTTCGCTCTTGGTCTTCATTGGCGGCTTCTCCGCCGCCGCCGGCATGGTCATGGTCTCCTCCGTCGCCCTTTCGACCATGATCCTCAACCATCTGGTCATGCCGATCATTCTGCGCCTGAAATTCAACACCCAGGATCTCTCGACCCTGCTCATCAACGTTAAACGCTTCGGCATCCTCAGTGTCATTTTTCTCGGCTACGCCTTCTATCTGGTCATCGCCGATTCTTCCGCGCTGGTCAACATGGGGCTGATCTCCTTTGTCGGCGCCACCCAGTTCGCGCCGGCCATGATCGGCGGTCTTTACTGGAAACGGGCCACCCGCCGCGGTGCCACCTGGGGCTTGACCCTCGGCTTCATCGTCTGGTTCTACACCCTGATGGTCCCCTCCTTCGCCCAGTCGGGCTGGATCGGTCGGGAAATCGTCGACCAGGGACTCTTCGGGATCACCTTGCTGCGTCCCCTGGAACTCTTCGGCCTGACCAGTTTCGACATCTGGAGCCATGCCCTGTTCTGGACCATGTTCTTCAACCTGGGTGCGTTTTTGATCTTTTCCCTCTTCGGGCACCCCGATGCCAGGGAAATGGAGCAGGCCGGCAAGTTTGTCGACGCCCTGCTCCCGGTATCGGAGCCCGCGCAGCGGAAACGGATCAGCAAGGCCCCGACGATCATCGAATTTGTCGATCTGATGTCTAAATTCATTGGCGAAAAACAGGCGCATACGGCCATCACCGAATATCTGGGGGATCGGGAAATTGACGAAAAAGGCAGTCTTTCCGAATACGAAATCCCCAATCTGAAGCGCTTTACCGAACGGACTCTGGCCGGCTCGGTCGGCGCCGCACCGGCGCGTATCATCATCGAAAATTACCTGGAAACCCGTGGCAGCCGCATGGAGGATGTCTTCGATATTTTCGGCACGGTCACCCTCAGCCGCACCGCCAGCCGCGAACAGTTAAGCGTGCTTTACGAAGCGGCCCGGGTCGTGGCCAGCGGCGCCGACATCCAGGTCATATTCGACAACATCCTCGACCTGATGCAGCAGCAGTTCAAATTCGACCTGTGCGTCATCCGCATCCTTGATACAGAGCGCAACATCCTCACCGTCCTCAGTCAGCGGGGGATGAGCTCCGACCATCTCGGCGCCGCCGACCGGGAACTGTCCACGGACACCTATATCGGCGAAACCTTCCTCGGCAACCAGATCACCGTCGTCAACGACACGGATTTCCTCGACAAGCCCCAGACCGCGCAGATCATCCACCGCGAGGACATCCTCTCCTTCGCCCATGCCCCCATCGTCATCGAAGGGCAACCGATCGGGGTTCTCTCCGCCTTCAGCAAATCGGCGAAAGGCATTTTCACCAACGAATTCACCGAACTCTTCAAAAGCCTCGCCAGCCAGGTCGGGGTGGCCTGGCGTAACGCGCACCAGACCGAGAAGCTCATCGCCGCCAAGGAGCATGAACGGGAACTCCAGATCGCCAAAACCATTCAGCTCAGCCTGCTGCCCCGCACCGTTCCCGACATTCCGGGCCTGCAATTGGCCGGAATCTGCGTGCCGGCACGACAGGTGGGTGGCGACTATTACGACTTCCTTCATCACGACGACGGCACCCTCGATCTGGTCATCGCCGATGTCTCGGGGCACAATATCGGCGCCGCGTTGATGATGGCGGAAACCCGCACCTTCATTCAGGCCAAGGCCAAAAATCTCGCCAGCGCCGCCGGGGTGATGACCGCCCTGAACGAATTTTTCTACCAAGATCTGACCGGGGCCGAACTCTTTATCACTATGTTCTATCTGAAGTACGATATCGACAGCGGGCGTTTCACTTATGCCAGCGCCGGCCACAATCCCCCCATCGTTCTGCGTCAGGGGAGCCAGTCCTGTGAGCGACTGGACGCCGACGGACTGATTCTCGGCATTAAAACCCAGGTGAAATTTGAAGAAAAAACCGAATCCTTGAACCCCGGAGATATGCTCTTGCTCTATACCGACGGCATCATCGAAGCGGAAGGTCCCGAAGGGGAACTTTTCGGTGAGGAACGCCTGTGCCGGCTGCTGCATGAACTGCAAGCGGAGTCTCCGCAAAAGATCATCGATAGTCTGCTGGAACAGGTTCGGGAATACACCGGCATGCAGAATTTCAAGGACGACGTTTCCCTGGTCGTCATGAAGTCCGTCTCGGTAGGCCCGGACGTCCTGGATCGGAAACCGGACGAAACTGAGGCATGACACTTGGTGCCGGTTATGCTAGGATAAGGGCAATATCCTGTAACAATTCAGGGAGGATAAGCGCAAACAGTCGGAACGTTTCGATCCCGGAAGTTGATTCTATCCAGTAACCAGGAGGTCAATAGAAAATGATGCTGAATATCGAGGAAAAAGGGGCGGTCGTTCTGATCGAGGTCAAGGAAGAGCGCCTGGATGCCCACAACAGCGGCGAGCTGAAGAGCCAGATGCTGAGCCTCTTCGAGGAAGGGAAGAATGATATCGTGGTCGCCCTGCACGATGTGCGTTTCGTCGACTCCTCGGGACTGGGCGCGCTGGTGTCGGGCTTCAAGAATGCCAGCGCCCGCAACGGCAATCTTAAACTGTGCGGACTGCAATCCCAGGTTAAATCCATGTTCGAACTGACGCGCCTGCACCGCGTCTTTGAGATCTTCCCCGACACGGCCGAAGCCCTGGCCAGCTTCTGAAACGAGGCCAGCCCCCTGAGGGTCATCCGGCCCCTGGGGGCCTCACACGCCGCATATCGAGGTTTTCATGAACGAAAAGATCGAGGTGGATATCAAGGTTCCCAACCAAACCCGCTATCTGGGACTGATCGGCAAGATCGGCGAGGATATCGCCCGCACTTTGAAAAAGTATCATGGGGATCGCGAGGAATTGGCCTATCACCTCAATCTGGTTCTGACCGAAGCCATGGCCAACGCCATCTGCCATGCCAACGAAGGAGACCCCGAAAAGGAAGTTCATGTCTCCATCTCCTTCGCTGACCGGGTTCTCAATATCAAGGTATACGACCAGGGACAGGGATTCGACGTCAACGCCCTGCCCGCTCCCGACTTCCAGAACCTGGAAGAGCACGGCCGGGGGATCTACATCATCCGCACCCTGATGGACCGGGTCACCTATGAAAAATACGCCCACGGCAATGTGCTGGAAATGCAAAAAACCCTGAAATGATCCGGCCCATAGCCGAACAGACCATCAGCCTGAGCCTTTTCGCGCTTAGGCTTCCATAATCCCTTCCCGGTCAAACACCAACCGTACCACCTCGGCGTGATGACGCACTTCGAAATCGGCCCCGAGTTCGCCCTTGTAGGAAGCGAAGGGGATTCCAGCGGCGGCGGCGGCCTCGCGATCCAGTTCCGAATCCCCAATGAAAAGGAGTTCCTCCGGTTTTCGCCGCAAGCGCTCCGCGGCCAGCAACAACATGTCCGGATAAGGCTTGGGCCGCGGTACATCGCGACTCGTCACGACCGTGTTGAAATAGTCGGAAAGTCCGAAATGGCGAAGAATTTCCGTCATGCTGTTACCCCGGTTGGTGGCCACTGCCAGCGGCAGGCATTGCGCCAGGGTTGCGAGAGCGTCGACCATACCCGGCTCGGGCTCCATGTGGGGAATGAACTGACGATAATCGACCGTCGCGGCAAACTCCAGCGCTGCCGCGACCCGCTCAGAACCCAGAAGAACCTCGAAGACCTTGGGGCTGGCGGCCGTATGGCAGAGATGAGCACGATCCTCATCCTCGGGGTGAACCGGCGGCTCGCCAAAATATTGCTGAACCCGGTTGTAATAGGCGAGATTGGCCTTCCGGCTTTCGAAAAGCACCCCGTCGCAATCGTAGATAATCCCCCTGAAGGCCTTCATTGGCGGCCTTTCTTTTGCAAAACCACGACCAAACCTATCCCCCCCACGAGCATCATCGGCAGACACAGCAGCTGGCCCATGGTCGCCCCGCCCCAGAGAAAGCCGAGATGGGCATCGGGTTGACGAAAAAATTCCAGAACGAAACGAATCACACCGTAACCGAGGAAGAAACTGAAAAAAATCGCGCCTTGGGGCACCTTCAGCCGATGAAGAGCATATAGTAGCAGGAAAAGAAGGGGCCCTTCCCCCACCGCTTCGTAGAGTTGACTAGGGTGACGGGGTTCGGCGCCGGCGCCGGGGAAGACTATCCCCCAGGGATGGCTGGTGACGCGCCCCCATAATTCCCCATTGATGAAGTTGCCGACCCGACCAAGACCGAGACCGACGGGCGCGGCAGTCACCAGGATATCCCCCACCAGAAGTGCCGGCAGGCGCCGGCGACGACAGAAAATCAGGGAGGCGACAACCACACCGAGCAGGCCTCCGTGGAAACTCATCCCCCCTTCCCATACGGCAAGAATTTCCAGGGGATTGCGGATATAGTAAGCGAAATTGTAGAAGAGCGTATAACCCAGGCGGCCGCCAAGGATCACGCCGATGACCCCGTAAAAAAGCAGATCGGAGAGCTGATCAGAGGAGAGCTCCAGCTCCCGTCTGCGGGCGAGATGGCGAATCACGAAATAGGCGCCAACAAAACCAAGCAGATACATCAACCCGTACCAACGGACCGACAACGGGCCGATTTGAAAAATTACCGGATCGATCTGGGGGAATACGCCGTGCATGATGAATCCTTTGTGAGAGTTTTGCGAGTGAAACGCCGGCGAGGGTTAGACTCGCGATCCGGCCTCAAACTGGTCAACAAGCCTCTGAAAGTCCGACGGGAGGGGGGCTTCAATCGTAAGGTTACGCTGCTCCACGGGATGGTCGAGGGTCAGGCGCCAAGAATGAAGCATCTGTCGCGGAATATCAAGCCCCGCCACCATCACGGGACCGCCGTAACGAACATCACCCAAAAGCGGATGCCCCGACTCGGAAAGATGAGCGCGAATCTGGTGGGAACGTCCGGTAAGCAACTCGACCTCCAGAAGAGAGGCATCGCCCCACTCATGCAGCACCCGGTAGCGGGTGATCGCCTCCTTGCCCCCTTTGGCGACGGAACGCATGAGGTTCGAGGCGCGATTACGCGCCAGCAGCGACCGAAACTCCCCGGAAGGGGTGGGCATGGTCCCGGCGACCAGGGCGAAGTAGATTTTCGTCACCGAACGCCCGGCGATGGCTTGCGTCAGCCCGGCATGGGCACGCCCATGTATGGAGAAGAGCAGCACTCCCGAAGTCTCTCGGTCGAGCCGCTGCGCCATGCCAAGTTCGGGTTTGTCCTTGGGTCGAAAAGGATTCTGCAGATAGCGAAGTAGTGCTTCATACAGGGTTCCCCGGTAACGGGCCGGCGTCGGCTGGGTTTCGACCCCCGACGGCTTGTTCACGGCGAGCAGGAATGTATCGCGATAAAGGATATGGGTGTCAGCCAATTCGAAGGGTTCAAGGGGTCGCCCGTCCACATGCACCTCCACCACCTCCCCCGCGCGAATGGCATGGGCACATTTGCGGATGCGCCGCCCGCCCACATGCACCCCCCCCAGATCGACCAGCTTACGCACCAGGGTTCGAGAAAGCACGTCGGAACAGGAGGGAAGATATTGGTCAAGCCGAACCCCCTCATCCTTGGCGGAAGGGAGGAAGCGATAGACTTTCTGCTGAGATGAATCCATGGACGTGGTCATATCGCAAAAGTCCAAAAAAAGGAAACGAAACCACAAAAGAACGTTTGATAATTTTTCGTTGACACAGAATTTGTCCCTGCTAATATTGAAGCACAGTTGGTCTTCAAGACCCGTGTCTAACTCTGGGGTGTGCGAAACGACGTTTTGAGGCATTGACCAACATTAGCCAAAAAAGGTTTTCGGTCAAAGTCGCGGTGTGCCAGCCCGTCCAGCAACGGGACGCCTGAAGCGGCTTTCAGGGGACCGCCCTTCTGTCTCAGGTTGAAACTTTAAAACCTCGTCGCCACCCCGGAGCCTGTCACGTCAACTGGCCTGAAGCCCAAATCCTCGTTCAGAAGGTGAAGACGATCCTGAAAGATGCTTACGCGCTCCCCCTCGGGGAATCAGACCGGAACATTGAGTAGAGTCCCTTCGCCGCCAGGCCAAAAGGTTGAGCAATGACGCCCCGTCCAAATCGGACGGGGCGTCATTGTTTCAGGTGCTAAGAGTTACCCTCAACTGTCGAGGACATGACCCGGCAGGACAAAGCAGGTAAAGATCCCTTCGAAAACGGGGCGGACGGTACTGACCGTGCATTTGACCATACGTTTCTTTCCCGAACCTTCGACAACTTCCGCAATAGCCAGCAAGGTTTCACCAAGGGCCACTGGCGCGAGAAACCTGACTTCGGCCGCGCCCAGTACCACATGGGGATCGTTGACCGCCAGCATGGCAGCATAATCGGCCAGGCCAAAAGTGAATCCGCCATGCACCAGACCACGGTCATCGGCAACCATTTCCGACCGAGAAGTCAACCGCACCTCCGCACGCCCTTCCGCCAAGGCAACCGTTTGCCCTACCCAATCAGGGGAAATAAGCAAATGAGTTCGAGACTTGACCATGGAAACCTCCGAAAAAGAGGGAGAGCGTATTTTAGCGATTAACTCGTTCGCGCAATTCCTTCCCGGTTTTAAAAAAAGGCGTCTTTTTAATGGGGATACGAACTATTTCACCGCTTTTTGGATTTCTGGCCTCGCGGGCATCCCGTTCACGCACTGTGAAAGAACCAAAACCCCGGATTTCAACACGATCGCCGCCAACCAGAGCATCGCCGATGCTGTCGAAAATGGTATTAACGATCAGCTCGGCCTCTTTCTTATTTACTGTGCCACTGACCGTGGTCAAGCACTCAATTAACTCGCTTTTGGTCATAAAAAGAATTCTCCTATTCGATACCGGACCAGAGAAACTTCAACCCTCCGGACGACTGCTCATGAATTTCCTGTCGCACCCGGGTAATCGTCTCCTCGACAAAATACTCGATAAACGGCGCCTTTTCTTTCGGTGGATAAATCACTCGGGGCTTTTCATCGATCCCCGCGAGTTCCGCGGCAACATCGACCGCGTCCTGTAGGTTACCGAGACGGTCGACCAGACCCTCGGACAGTGCCTGGGCGCCGGTGTATATGCGCCCGTCGGCGAGAATCTCAACCTTTTTTGGATCGAGACGGCGCCCTTCGGCCACGGCCTGGACAAACTGGCTATGCACGTCGTCAATCATAGTCTGGATAAGTTTGCGTTCAGCTTCGGTCATGGGACGAATCGGCGAACCGAGATCTTTATGTTCGCCGCTTTTCACCACATGATTGCTCAGACCGATCTTGTCAAGCAATTCACGAATATTGGTAAATTCCATGATGACCCCGATGCTACCGGTGATCGTCCCGGGGTTGGCAAGAATCTTCGCGGCAGGAGCAGCAACGTAGTAACCACCCGAGGCCGCGACCGCGCCCATTGAAACCACGACCGGCTTGACCTTGGCCAGCTTCTTGACTTCGTTGTAGATTTCCTGGGAGGGGCCAACACCGCCTCCCGGCGATTCGACCCGCAGAACGACCGCCTTGATTGAATCGTCTTCCTTGAAATGGACAATACGTTCATTAATCAGGCGAGATGAGGTGATCACCCCGCTGATCTCAATCACTCCAACCTTGGCACCGACGGCGAAAGACGGCCGCGAACCCAACCAGCCGCTAAGCAGATAGATCATCAGCCAGCAGCAGATAAAAAGGCCGCCGATCACCACTAGTCCCATGAGTATCGGTCTTTTTTTCATATCCCAACCCAAGAACAGAAAACCCCCGCAACAGATGCTGCGGGGGCTGGTTCTGACTCAGAAAAGATTATTCCCCGTCTTTATCGCCACCGGCTTTATGCAGGGCGCCCTGAAGCAAATCCCCAAAATTAGATGTGGCGTTGCGTTGTGCACCGAGGAAGGCGTCGACTTCGGCCTTTTCCTTCTGATCGGCGAGATGCTTGATGGACAGGGCTATCTTACGTTCAACAGTATCGACATGCAGTACCACTGCCTCGAGATCCTCGCCCACCTTAGCGAAGTTCTTCGGCGAGTCGATTTTCTCTTTGCTGATCTCGGAAACATGAATCAAACCTTCGATTCCTTCTTCGACTTCAAGGAAGATACCGAAATCGG
>DIVU01000111.1:9619-17342 GCA_002423365.1 Desulfuromonadaceae bacterium UBA6124
ACGCCCAAGGAGAAACGCTCGTTTTCGCGATCGATATTGAGTACCACGGCGCGAACAAGATCCCCCTTTTTGTAAATCTCGGAAGGATGCTTGACCCGTTTGGTCCAAGACAGGTCAGAGATGTGCACCAGACCGTCGATTCCCTCATCTACACCGACAAAGATGCCGAAGTCAGTGATGTTCTTGACCTGACCTTCGATGATGGTCCCGATCGGGAACTTCTCGCCGACCACTTCCCAGGGATTCGGCTCGACCTGCTTGAGGCCGAGGGAGATCCGCCGGTTGGGGATATCGAGAGCGAGGACAACCGATTCGACTTCGTCGCCGATGCTTAGAACCTTGTTGGGGTGTTTGATGCGCTTGGTCCAGCTCATTTCCGAAACATGGATCAGGCCTTCTACGCCCTCTTCCAGCTCAACGAAAGCCCCGTAATCGGTGAGACTGACAACTTTTCCGGAAACCTTTTTGCCGACCGGGAACTTGGCTTCCACATCCAGCCAGGGATCGGGGGCAATCTGCTTGAGGCCGAGGGAAACACGCTCCTTGTCACGGTCAAACTTGAGAACCTTGACGTTGATCTTGTCGCCGACGTTGAGAATATCCGAAGGATGGGTGACGCGACCCCAGGACATGTCGGTGATATGGAGCAGGCCGTCAATGCCTCCGAGATCAATGAAAGCGCCGTAATCGGTAAGATTCTTGACTGCACCCTCGACAACTTGGCCTTCTTCCAGCATCTTCAGCGTATCGCCGCGCATGTTTTCGCGCTGTTCTTCGAGTAGTACACGGCGGGAAAGAACAATATTCCCACGGCGCTTATTGAGCTTGATGATCTTGAAGCTATAGGTCTCGCCGAGCATCTTGTCGAGATTGCGTACCGGACGCAGGTCGACCTGGGAGCCGGGCAGGAAGGCATTGACGCCGATATCGACGGAAAGGCCGCCCTTGATCCGGGACAGGATACGCCCGTCGACCACCGCGCCCTCTTCCAGAGCATTCCAGATTTTCTGGCGGTCGGCTTTCTCCTTCGAGAGACTGATCAGGCCATTTTCGTTCTCGGTGCGCTCGATCAGCACGTCAAACTGGTCGCCGACCTTGATATCGGTCTTGACCTGGCCCTGCTCATTGAGAAACTCGTTGATGGGAATCAAGCCTTCGGACTTGCCGCCAACATCGACGACTACCGAATCCGGGTTGACCTGCACCACCGTCCCAACCACGACGTTTCCAGCTTTGAGCTCCTTGAGGCTGTTCTCGAAGAGATCCTCGAAGCTTCCTTCGAAATCGTCGTCCATGTACTCTTCCTGATTTTCCGTGTTTTCCACCATGTGAGATTTGTTACCCCCTAGCGATTTTCCTGTCGTCCGACGACAGTCATGGCGCCTGGCCAATGAGTGCGGACACTAGCATAAAGTTTCTTAAAAAACAAACCCTTTTATCGTCTTTTTATTTACCGGCGGCAGATGCTTTCTCCACTACTTCATCGATGATCCACTGAGGAGTCGAGGCTCCCGCAGTAATCCCGACCGAAGAGACACCCGCAAACCACGTGGATTCGATTTCCTCAGCGGTTTCAATATGATGAGTACGTGGCTGAATGTCCCGGCAGATCTGCGCCAGGCGGGTGGTGTTAGCGCTATTGAAGCCGCCGATGACCAGCATCAGGTCAACCTGCCCGGCGATGGCCCGGGCCTCGTTCTGCCGCACCGAGGTGGCGTCGCAGATGGTATTGTAGACCCGCAACTCTTGGCTTTTACCGAGGCAGACATCGATGACTTCCCGGAGATTGTCATAAGATTGGGTGGTCTGGGCGACCACGCCGATGCGTTTGCGGGCAGGCACTTCCTCCGCCTCGCGGCGACCGGAAACGACGTAAACTTCACCGTTGCGGGCATAAGAGACGATCCCCCGGACCTCGGGATGCTCCCGCTCTCCAACCAATACCAGGGTGTACCCCTGTTCGCTGAGCAATCCTGCATATTCCTGGGCTTTTTTCACGAAGGGGCAAGTGGCGTCGACTACGGCCAGGCGTCGGGCGTAAATCTCCTCCATCTCCTCGGCGGTCACCCCGTGGGAGCGGATGATCACCACCCCGCCGGAAATATCCTCAACCCGCCGAACCACCTCGACCCCCTGCTCTTCCAGACGTTTGACCAGTTGCGGCGAATGGATAATCGGCCCCAGGGAACAAATGCGCTCGTCATGATGTTGTTCGGTAGCCGCGAAGGCCATGTGGGTGGCGCGTTTCACGCCAAAACAGAAGCCGGCGCTATCGCCGAGAACGATCCTCACCGGCCGTTCCCCACGACGGTGTCCGTCAGCCCTGCCTGCTTGCGACACAGACGGACCCGGGCCAACATGGACTGCAGTACCTCATCGATAGAGAGGGCTGTGGAGTCGATGGCCAGGGCATCCTCGGCCTGAACCAGGGGCGCGCATTCCCGGGCGCTATCCGCCGCGTCCCGCGCTTCGACTTCAGCGACCGTCTGCTCCAGCCCGACGGCAAGCCCTTTGGCGCGCAACTCCTCGTAACGCCGCCGGCCCCTTTCCGTGGTCGAGGCGCTGAGGAAGAACTTGACGTCGGCCTGGGGAAAGACCACGGTGCCGATATCGCGGCCTTCCAGCACAACGCCACCTTGGGCGCCAAGCTGCCGCTGCAACTCCACCATCGCATGGCGTACTCCGGCATAAGCGGATATCCGTGAAGTCAGCAAACTGATGTCGGGAGTCCGGATCGCCGAGGAGACATCCTCGCCATTCAGCAGCACCCGTTCACCCTCGCCCTGACGGATAAACTCGATGCGAACCGATTCGGCCAGCCGTCCCAGCGCCGTTTCGTCCGCCGGATCGATACCTTGGCGCTTCGCGGCGAACGCCACTGAGCGATACATGGCCCCCGTGTCGATATTGTGATAGCCCAGCTCTTTTGCCAGACTCTTGCTCAAGGTGCTTTTACCGGCCCCTGACGGACCATCGATAGCAACAATCAATTCACGTTTCAAAAGACCCCCCGCAAGATGAAATCAGACACGAACTTTTTCGAGTAACGACCAGAAATTAGGAAAGGAAGTCGCGGTACAAGCGGTATCGTCAATGCTCACTTCGGCGCGCGCGCGCAAGGCGGCGACGGCCATGCTCATAGCGATACGATGATCACCGTGGGATTTCACCGCGCCGCCGGTCAGGCTTTCGACCCCCTCGATCACCATGCCGTCCTCGCGAGCCTCGACCCGGCCGCCGAGGGTGGTCAGTTCTTCGACCATGGCGGCAATGCGGTCGGTTTCCTTGACCCGCAGCTCCTTGGCATCGCGGATGGTGGTGGCGCCTTCGGCGAAAGAGGCGGCGACACTGATCACCGGAAATTCGTCGATGGCGCGGGGGACCACGGCGCCGCCGATCTCAATTCCCTTGAGGATACTCCCCCGCACCAGTAGATCAGCCACCGGCTCGCCGGAGAGTTCCCGCAGGTTAAGCAGTTCGATGGAACCGCCCATATCTTGCAGAATGTCGATGATGCCGCTGCGGGTGGGGTTGACGCCGACGTTGCGGATCAGCAGTTCGGCGCCGGGAACAATCAACGCCGCGACCATGAAAAAGGCCGCCGAGGAAATATCCCCGGGGACGGAAACCTCACGCCCCGTAAGTATCGGCTCGGGGATCACGGTGACGCCGCCGGCGAAGGGGCGCACCTCGGCGCCGAAGTAACGCAGCATGCGCTCGCTGTGATCCCGGGACAGATGGGGTTCCCGCACCGTGGTCGGGCCATCGGCGTAGAGCCCGGCGAGGAGCAAGGCCGACTTGACCTGGGCGCTGGAGATCGGCGAAGCATACTCGGTGCCTTTGAGTGGGCCGCCGTGGATGGCCAGCGGCGCCAGATCGCCGCCGCCCCGCCCCCAGATGCGGGCACCCATGGTCGCCAGGGGCGCGAGCACCCGCTTCATCGGCCGCTTGCGCAGGTAGCGGTCGCCAGTCAGCACCGAAAAGAAGGTCTGCCCGGAAAGCAGTCCGGTCATCAGGCGGATGGTCGTCCCCGAATTGCCGCAGTCGAGCACATCGGCCGGCTCGGTCAGACCGTGCAGGCCCTTCCCTTCGATACGCAGATCGCCGTCGGCAAGCTCTTCGATGGTCACGCCCATGGCGCGGAAGGCGTTGAGGGTGGCATGATTGTCCTCACCGTGGAGAAAACCGCGTACCAGGGACGTCCCTTGCGCCAGCGAGCCGAGCATGATGGAACGATGGGAAATGGACTTGTCACCGGGGACGGTGATCTCCCCGCGCAGGGATCGGGCCGGGGAGAGGGTTCGGGTTTCGTTCATGCAGGCAGTCTCCGTCATTTGACTATGGCGTCCCGCAACTCCTTCGAGCGCTGGAAGAATTCGTAGAGTTTATCCGCCTCGCCGTTGCGCACATCCTCTTTCAGTTCGGCGAAAAAGGCCTCGCAACGCTCCATCATCTCCAGCAGGGCGTCGCGGTTGGTCAGGGCGATGTCCCGCCACATGGTCGGATCGGAAGAAGCGATGCGGGTGAAGTCGCGGAAGCCGCCGGCGGAGTATTCGAGGATGTTCTCCTCGTAGCGGTCATAGGAACCGACGGCGTTGACCAGGGAGTAGGCGACCATGTGCGGCAGATGGCTGATGGCGGCGAGAATGCGGTCGTGCTTTTCCACATCCATCAGCACCACGGAACTGCCGGCGATCTCCCAGACCCGGCGCACCAGATCGAGCGCCCCGACATCGGTATGGGCCGTCGGCGTGAGAATGCAGCGGCGCCCCTGGTAGAGGGTGGCAAAAGCGGCCTCGGCCCCGCTCTTTTCGGTGCCGGCGATGGGATGACCGGGGACAAAATGGATGCCTTCGGGCAACAGCGGCTCGATCGCCGCCGCCACCGAGCCCTTGACGCTGCCGCCATCGGTGAGAATAGCGCCCGGCTTCATGTGCGCCGCGGCCGTGGCCGCCACCTCGGTCAGGGAGAGAACCGGCGTCGCGAGAAAGACCAGATCGGCATCACGCACCCCCTCCGCCAGATCCTGGGTGGCGCGGTCGATTACCCCCAATTCCAGGGCTTTGTCGAGGTTGGCCCGGCCGCGGCCGATACCGACCACCTCCCCGACCGCCCCGGCCGCCTTGAGNNGTCTTGAATTCAGCGGGCGCGAGGATAGGAACCGAGCACCTTGAGAAATTGGCAATAATCCTTGAGCTCGGTGACCGCGGCCGTAATCGGCTCGTCGTCGATGTGCCCTTCGATATCGAGAAAAAAGATATATTCCCAGGCCTTCTTCTTCATCGGCCGACTCTCGATCTTGGACAGGTTGATCTCCCGTTTGCTGAAGGGCTCCAGCATCCGGTAGAGAATCCCCGGCTGATCCTTGATGTTGAACATCAGCGAGGTCTTGTCCCGTCCGCTGCGCTCCGGGGTGTTTGTGCCGATGACCAGAAAGCGGGTAAAGTTGTTGGGATTATCCTCGATGCGTTCCTTCACCACCTGCAAACCGTAGAGGGTCGCCGCCATTTCGCTGGCGATGGCGCCGAAGCTTTCGTCCTCCAGCGCCATCTGCGCCGCCAGGGCGGTGCTGCCGACATCGACCAGGGGGATGTCGGGCAGATTCTCCTCCAGCCATTTGCGGCACTGGGCCAGGGGCTGGGGATGGGAAACGATCTTCTTGATGTCGGTCATGCGCCCGCTGCGGGACATGAGGAAATGGGAGATGCCGAGCATGATCTCGGCGTTGATCTTCAGATCCGACTCCATGAACATGTCGAGGGTGTGGGAAACCACCCCCTCGGTGGAGTTCTCCACCGGCACCACCCCGTAGGGAGCGCGCCCCCGGGCCACTTCCTCGAAGATCGCCGGGATGCTCTTCTGCGGCATGAGCTGGGCGGAAAAGCCGAACTGCTGCATGGCGGCGGCATGGGTGAAGGTCCCCTGGGGACCGAGGAAGGCGACCTTCATCGGCTGTTCGAGGGAGAGGGAGGCGGAGATGATCTCGCGGAAGACCTTGCGGATCGCCTCGGAAGGAAAAGGGCCGGGATTAGCGGCGGTGAGCCGTTCGTAGATCGCCCGCTCCCGGCTGGGAACATAGAAATCCTTGCTCTGGCCGGCCTTGGCCTTGCCCACTTCGATGACCACGGCGGCCCGCTGATTGAGCAGATCGAGAATGTCATCGTCGATATCGTCGATCTTCTGACGCAATGCGGAGAGGTTGTTGACCGTCATGCTCTCGATCCTTTCCCGGAGAGTAAATGGACGGAAAACTTAGCTTATCGTCCGGCAAAAAGCAACGGAAAAGCCGGCTCGCCGCCCGGTGGCAACCGGGGACAAACCCGGTTCCGGTTAATTCTTGACCGCTTCGCGACGGCCGGTTAAACTCCCTGATCCTTTATATAAATTCACTCCCTGGAGAATGATCATGACCATCGCCGCCAAAGTCCTAAGCGCCATCGAGCGCTCGTCGTGGATCCGCAAAATGTTCGAGGAAGGGGCGCGCCTGAGCAAGCTGCACGGCGCCGAAAACGTCTTCGACTTCACCATCGGCAACCCCTCGGTGGAGCCGCCGCAGGCTTTTCGCGATCAACTGCGGGAGCTGGCCAACCAGCCCCTACCGGGGATGCACCGCTACATGAACAATGCCGGCTACGAAGAGACCCGGACCGCCGTCGCCGCGGTCCTTTCCGAGAAGTCGCCGGTGCCGGTCACCGCCGCCCAGGTGATCATGACCTGCGGCGCCGGCGGCGCCCTCAACGTGGTGCTCAAGACCATCCTCAATCCCGGCGAAGAAGTCATCATCCTCGCCCCCTATTTCGTCGAATACAAATTCTACATCGACAACCACGGCGGGGTGTCGAAAGAAGCCTGGACGAACCGCGACACCTTTCAGCTCGACCTCAACGCCATCGAAGCCGCCATCGGTCCCCAGACCCGGGGGATCATCGTCAACAACCCCAACAACCCCACCGGCGTCATCTATCCCGAAGCCGACCTCAAAGCCCTCGGCGACCTGCTGGCCCGAAAGGAGAAGGAGCTGGGCCGGACGATTTACGTCATCTCCGACGAGCCCTACGCCCGCATCGCCTACGACGGTCAAGAGGTTCCCGGCATCTTCGGCTGCGTAAAGAATTCGATCATCGTTACCTCCCATTCCAAAGACCTCGCCCTGCCCGGCGAGCGCATCGGCTACCTGGCGGCCAATCCGGCCATGGATCAGGTCGAACTCTTCATGGAAGGGGCGGTCTTCTGCAACCGGGTGCTCGGCTTCGTCAATGCCCCGGCCCTGATGCAGCGACTGGTCACCAACATCCAGCGGGAAAGCGTCGACATCGCCGAATACCAGCGCAAGCGCGATCTGCTCTACGACAACCTGACGGCCTTGGGCTTTTCCATGGTCAAGCCCGGCGGCGCCTTCTACCTCTTCCCCAAATCACCGCTGGTCGACGACGTCGAATTCGTCACCCAGGCGCAGAAACACAACATCCTGCTCGTCCCCGGCGTCGGCTTCGGCGCCCCCGGCTTCTTCCGCATCGCCTACTGCATCGACCAGGGGATCATCGAGCGCAGCTTGCCCGCCTGGGAGAAATTGGCCAAGGATGTGGGGCTGAAATAGGATGGACAAGAACTTCCTCACTCCCGCCGAAACGGTGCGGACGATCATGGAGAACGGCAAGCGGGTCGCCAGCCAGCCCCTGTCGCGCACCGTCGTCCTCAGCCTGCTCGCCGGTTTCTACATCGC
>DIVU01000111.1:17380-17600 GCA_002423365.1 Desulfuromonadaceae bacterium UBA6124
CTCAGGGAGATCACCTGGGGGAAATTGCTGGAAAACTGGGCCGTGGTGCTGCTCGGCAATTTCGTCGGTTCGCTCTTCTTCGCCTGGCTGATGTACCGCTCCAACCTCTGGCAAGCGCCCCTCATCGCCGAGCAGGCGATCGCCATCGCCACGGCCAAGACCCAGCTCCCCTTCGATGTCGCCCTGGTCCGAGGGATTCTCTGCAACTGGCTGGTCTGCC
>DIVU01000253.1 GCA_002423365.1 Desulfuromonadaceae bacterium UBA6124
AGGCGCTGGAACAGGTGATGGTCGATTTCATCGAGGGGAAGGCCCAGGTACTGGTGTGCAGCACCATCATCGAAAACGGCATCGACATCCCCCGGGCCAACACCATCATCATCAACCGCGCCGACTGCTTCGGCCTGTCCCAGCTTTACCAGCTGCGCGGTCGGGTCGGGCGCAGCCGCCACCGCGCCTACGCCTATCTGCTCATCCCCGGTGAAGGCAGCCTGACCCGCGAGGCCCGCGAGCGGTTGCGGGTCTTGCAGGATCTCACCGAGCTCGGCGCCGGTTTCCGTGTCGCCTCCCACGATCTCGAACTGCGCGGCGCCGGCGACCTGCTCGGCGCCCGCCAGGCCGGCCAGATCGCCGCCATCGGCTTCGAGATGTACACCGAGCTGCTGGAAGAGACGATCCACGAGCTCAAAGGGCTGGAGCGGGAGGAGAAGATCGACCCCGAGGTGCGCCTGGGGCTGTCGGCCTTCCTCCCGGAAAAATATCTGCCCGATCCCAACCAGCGGCTGGTCTTTTACAAGCAGCTGGCGGCCGCCGAGGCCGTGGAGGAGCTTTACGACCTTGCCGACGAGCTGCGCGACCGCTACGGTGAGCTGCCCGAGCCGGCGACGTTGCTGATTGAGGTGATGAAGCTGCGGGTGCTGATGAAGCGGCTCAAGGTCGAGCAGGCCGAATACGACGGGCGTCAGCTGCTCTTCGCCTTCCATGCCGGTACGCCGGTGCCGCCGGAGAAGATCCTCAAGCTCATGGATGATCCGGCCAAATACCGATTCTCCCCTGACTATCGCCTGTCGGTGCGCACCGGCAAGCTGGCGGCGGAAGAGGCGCTGGCGACGGCGAAAAAAGAATTGCAGCAGTTTCTCTAGCTGTGCTAGCGTTCCCTTTGGAATTCGTTGTTTTCTCTTATTCAAGCCTTCACGTCGGGGTCTTCCGCGCGAGGATTTCATGGTCATGGGCCGCTATCGAGTACTTCTGCTGCTCCTCTTCGGGCTGATGCTCTTCGGCTGTCGCGAGCGGGGGGAGGCGGCGCCGCAGGTGCTGCTCAAGGTCAATGGCCGCGAGGTGAGTCATGGCGAATTCCAGGAGCGTTTTGCCAAGAGTCTTCCCCAGGATCAACAGCTGGGCGCCGAGGAGCGGGCCGAGTTGGAGCGGGCCTTTCTCGTTCGCATCGTCGACCGCGAACTGATCTTGGCGGAAGCGGAGCGCCTCGCGGTCTCCCTGACGGCGGCGGAGCTGGCGGCGGGCGAGGCCGAGGCGCGCAGCGGCTACCCCGAGGAGGAGTTTCGCGCCGGGCTGAAGGCCCGCGGTCTTGATGAAAAGGACTGGCGGCGCGAGTTGGAAGAAAGCCTGCTGATGGAAAAGGTCGCGCGCCTGACGGTCTACGATAAGATCGAGGTCAGCGACGACGAGGTCGCCGCCTACTATCGGGAGCATGCCGAAGAGTTCGCCCAACCCGAGCAGGTTCGGGCGCGGCAGATTCTGGTCGCGGACGAGGCCGAAGGGCAACGACTGCTGGCGGAGCTGCGGGCGGGGGCCGATTTCGGCGAGCTGGCTCGCCGCCATTCCCTCTCTCCCGATGGCGAGGAGGGGGGGGATCTCGGCTTTTTTGCCCAAGAGGAAATGCCCCCCGAGATCGACACGGCCGTCTGGGGGATGGCCACGGGAGATCTGAGCGGCCTGGTGCGGAGCGAGTACGGTTATCATCTTTTTCAGGTGCTGGAACGCCGCCCGGCGCTGCAGCTCTCCCTGGAAGAGGCGCGGGAAAAAATTCGCGCACGGTCGCGCGAGCGCGCCGAGGAAGAAGCCTATCAGGAATGGCTGCGAGGTCTGCGTGAGCAGGCGGCCATCTCCATCAACTGGTCGCTATTCGACTGACCTGTTCCCGGCCGAGGGGTGGTTTTCTCCGGCCAACCTTTTCACATTCCATCCGAGGATACACGATGAATCGTTTTCTGGCCCTTCTGGCCATGTTGGCGCTGTTTCCCGCGACGCTTTTCGGCGCGCAAACCGTCAACCGCATTGTCGCCGTGGTCAACACGGACATCATCACCCAATACCAGATCGAACAGGAGCTGGAGAAGCGCCAGATGGGCGCCGAGGCCCAGGCCCTTATGGCTCCCGAGCAGCTGAGCGAACTGCGGCAGCGGGCGTTGAACAGCCTGATCGAGGAAACCCTGGTGCAGCAACGGGTCAAAGAGCTGGGGCTGGAGGTGAGCCAGGAAGAGATCGAGGCGGCCATCGGCGATGTCCTCTTGCAGAACCAGCTGACCCGCGAGGAACTGATCGAGGCCCTGAGCCTGCAGGGGATGGAGTTCGACGCCTATCAGGAGAAGCTGCGGGAACAGATTCTGCGTTTCAAGCTCCTCGGCCGCGAGGTCAAAAGCAAGGTCGATGTCACCCAGCAGGAACTGCTCGACTACTTCCGCGAGCATATCGAGGATTACCGGCAGAAGCCGATGGTTCATCTGGCCCGCATCACGTTTCCTCTGCCCGAACGGCCCAGCGGCGAAGAGGTGGAGGCGGTGCGCGCCCGAGCCCGGGAAGCGCAGGAACGGGTGCGGGGCGGCGAGGATTTTCTCGCGCTGCTGGCGGACTATTCCGGGGACGGACGGGCCCAGGGGGGGGACATGGGGCGTTTCGCTGAAGAGGAGCTGACCGCGGCCTTCGCCGAGGCGGTGAAAGGTCTCACGACTGGGGAGGTCAGCGAGCCGGTGGAGACCCCCGAGGCCTTCCACCTCTTCAAGGTGTTGGAGCGTGATACCGGCTCGGTGCGGCAGTTCGACGCCGTCAAGGATGAAATCGCCAAGACCCTCACCGAGCAGAAGACCGATGGGGCGTTCAAAAGCTGGGCCGAGGGCCTGCGCAAATCGGCCCGTATCGATATCCGGGAGTAGCGGAAGTTTTGCTGATGATGAGCAAAAGCCCCGCCTTTGCCGGCGGGGCTTTTTTATTTCATCCATCTTTCGGGGTTTGAACTATACTGATCCCCTGTCCGGTGCTTGAGCGAAGTCAGGAGTTTTTCATGCGGCGACCGATTGTCATCACCCAGGGCGACCCCACCGGGATCGGCCCGGAAATCATTGTCAAGGCCCTGCTGGATGGGGCCTTCGATGCCCTCTCGTGCCCCCTATGGGTGGCCGGGGATCCGGCGGTGCTGCGGCGGGCGGCGGCGGTCTTCGACGTCGTCTGTGATGTCGTGCCGGTCGGCGAGCGGCTGCGGCTGGTCTGCGCCAGGCGTGCCCTCGAAGTCGTTCCGCTGTCGAACCTGGACGCGGAAAGACTGGTCTACGGCCGCCCCGATATTCCCTGTGGCCGGGCCATGCTGCGCTACATCGAATGGGCCTGCGACGCCTGTCGTTCCGGCGAGGCGGCGGCCATGGTCACGGCGCCGATCAGCAAGGCGGCGATTCATGCCGCCGGCTGCGAATTTCCCGGCCATACCGAGCTGCTGGCCGAGCGCTGCGGCGTCGACAAGGTGGTGATGATGCTCGCCGGCGAACGCCTCAAGGTCTGTCTGGTGACGACCCATCTGGCTCTGGCCGAGGTGCCGCGGGTGCTCAGCGAAGGGGAGATCCTGGAAACGATCCGCATCACCGATGTCGCCTTTCGCCGCTTCTTCGGGCTGAAGCGGCCGCGGATCGCGGTGCTGGCCCTCAATCCCCATGCCGGGGAGCAAGGGATGTTCGGCGACGAGGAACCGCGCCTGATCGCCCCGGCCATCGCCCGCGCCCAGGCCGAGGGGATCGCCGCCAGTGGCCCGCACAGCGCCGACACCCTCTTTCACTTCGCCGTCCGTGGGGGCTACGACGCGGTGGTCTGCATGTATCACGATCAGGGACTGATCCCCCTAAAGCTCCTCCATTTCGACGACGGCGTCAACGTCACCCTGGGCCTGCCCATCGTCCGCACCTCCGTCGACCACGGCACCGCCTACGACCTCGCCGGCACCGGCCAAGCCAGCGCCGAAAGTCTGGTCGCGGCGGTGAAGATGGCCGAGCAAATGTCAGCGCATTTATAACCAATTATCAATCATCGGTTTTCATGGCCAATAAAATCGTTATCAAAGGTGCCTGCGAGCACAACCTGAAATGCATCGATGTCGAGATTCCCCGGGACAAGCTGGTGGTCATCACCGGCGTTTCCGGAAGCGGCAAGAGCACCCTCGCCTTCGACACTATCTACGCCGAGGGGCAGCGCCGCTACGTCGAGAGCCTGTCGGCCTATGCCCGCCAGTTCCTTGGCCAGATGCAGAAGCCGGACGTGGAGAGTATCGAGGGGCTGTCGCCGGCGATTTCCATCGAGCAGAAGACCACCTCGAATAATCCTCGCTCGACGGTCGGCACGGTGACGGAGATCTACGACTACCTGCGCCTGCTCTACGCCCGGGTCGGCCGGGTGCATTGCTCCTCCTGCGGTAAGGAGATTGCCTCGCAGACGGTGGAGCAGATGGTCGATCGCATTCTCGCCCTGCCGGAAAAGACCCGCCTGCTCCTCTTGGCGCCGATCATCCGGGGCCGCAAGGGGGAGTACCGCAAGGAGTTGAAGCAGCTGTTGGCCGACGGCTTCGTGCGGGTGCGTATCGACGGCGAGATGCTTGAGCTGGCCGAGGAGATCGTTCTCGACAAGAACAAAAAACACACCATCGAGGTGGTGGTCGACCGGCTGGTGATGAAGGCGGATGTGCGCGGGCGCCTGTCCGATTCCCTGGAAACCGCCCTGCGCCTGGCCGAAGGGATCGTGCGGGTGGAGATCGTCGACGGCGAAAGCCTGCTCTTTTCCGAACAGCACGCCTGCGTCGAGTGCGGTATCTCCTACCCGGAGATTGCCCCGCGCATGTTCTCCTTCAACAACCCCTACGGTGCCTGTCCCGATTGCTCGGGATTGGGGACGCGGATGTATTTCGATCCCGAGGCGGTGGTGCCCAACCCGTCTCTCTCCCTGCGCGAGGGGGCGATCGTCCCCTGGGAGACGCGAGGGGGCGGCGGCTACTACTTTCAGCTGATCGAGGCGCTGGCCGACCATTATGGTTTCGACATCAACCAGCCCTTCGAGAAGCTCCCCGAGCGGGTGCGCCAGGTCTTGCTGCACGGTTCTGGCAAGGAGGAGGTGCGTTTCTACTTCGATCAGGGGGGCGGGCGCCGCCAGTATTACCACAAACCCTTCGAAGGGGTGATCCCCAACCTGGAACGGCGTTACCGCGAGACCGATTCGGATGGGGTGCGGGAGCATCTCGGCCAGTTCATGAACGTCATGCCCTGCCCCACCTGCGACGGCGCCCGGCTGCGTAAGGAATCGCTCTTCGTGCGCGTCGGCGGCCGCAACATCCGCGAGGTGACGGCCCTCTCCATCACCGAGGCGGAAGCCTTCTTCGCCGAGCTGCGTTTTGAGAAGCAGGAAGCGGAGATCGCCCGACGCATCCTCAAGGAGATCCGCGAGCGTCTCTCTTTCCTCTCCCATGTCGGCCTCGACTATCTTTCCCTCGACCGCACCGCCGGCACCCTCTCCGGCGGCGAAGGGCAGCGTATCCGCCTCGCCACCCAGGTCGGTTCCAGCCTGATGGGGGTGCTCTATATCCTCGACGAGCCCTCCATCGGCCTGCATCAGCGGGATAACCGGCGGCTGCTGGAAACCCTGAAGCGGCTGCGGGATCTCGGCAACACGGTGCTGGTAGTAGAGCACGACGAGGAAACGATCCTCGAAGCCGATTTTGTCATCGACATGGGTCCTGCGGCCGGCGTCCACGGCGGGGAAGTGGTGGCCCAGGGGACTCCCCAGGAAATTCTCGCCAACCCGGCGTCCCTGACCGGGCGCTATCTCTCCGGCGAGCTCTCCATCCCCCTGCCGGCCCAGCGGCGGCAAAGCGAGCGCTGCATCGAGGTCAAAGGCGCCTCGGAAAACAATCTCAAGGGGATCGACGTGAAAATCCCCCTCGGGGTGATGACCTGCGTCACCGGCGTCTCCGGCAGCGGCAAGTCGACCCTGGTCATCGACACCCTGTACAAGGCGCTCTCCCAGCGTCTCTACCGCAGCCGCGAGAAGGCCGGCAAGGTCGACGACATTCTCGGCCTGGAGTCGCTCGACAAGGTCATCGACATCGACCAGTCTCCCATCGGTCGTACGCCGCGCTCCAATCCGGCGACCTACACCGGAGTCTTTACCGACATCCGCGATCTCTTCGCCCAGTTGCCGGAGGCCAAGGTGCGGGGCTACAAACCGGGACGGTTTTCCTTCAACGTCAAGGGGGGGCGCTGCGAGGCTTGCGAAGGGGACGGCATCCTCAAGATCGAGATGCACTTTCTGCCCGATGTTTTCGTCACCTGCGAGGTCTGTCGCGGGGCGCGCTACAATCGGGAAACCCTGGAGGTGAAATACAAGGGGAAGAGCATCGCCGAGGTGCTGGATATGACCGTCAACCAGGGGGCGAAGTTTCTGGAGAACATTCCGCGCATCAAGAACAAGCTGGAAACCCTGCGCGACGTAGGGCTCGGCTATATCAAGCTCGGCCAGAGCGCCACCACCCTCTCCGGCGGCGAGGCGCAGCGGGTCAAGCTCGCCAAGGAGCTGGGCAAGCGCGCCACCGGCCGGACCATCTACATTCTCGACGAGCCGACCACCGGGTTGCACTTCGCCGACATCCAGAAGCTGCTCGACGTACTGCAGCGGCTGGTGGAGAGCGGCAACACGGTGGTGATCATCGAACACAACCTCGATGTAATCAAGACCGCTGACCACGTCATCGATCTCGGTCCCGAGGGAGGGCGTCGCGGGGGGGAGATTGTCGTCGTCGGCACGCCGGAGGATGTGGCACGGGATTCCCGCTCCCACACCGGCCGCTATCTGCGCGCCTACCTCAACCTGTAGGATCGGGGCTCAGGCGGGGGAGATTTCCCGAATCAGGTCGCCATTGACGATATAGTGGGCGTCGGAGCTGTAGAGACAGAAAAAGCCGGGGGTGGAATTGACGTAATCCTGCAGGCGGCTTTTTCCGGCGGGCATGGCGATGGTGATCTCTCCCTCCAGCAGCTCGCCGCCGTAGAAGGTCAGGCGTACACGGTTGCGGTCGCCGAATTCTGTATCTTCGTCCTGAAGCGGGTACCGGACATGGGTGATGGAGCTTTTGTTGACCAGAGCGAAGCGGCCGCTTTTATCCTTGAAGGGGAAGAAGACATCCGTCTCGCGAAACATCTCCACCATCCGCTGCGGTCCGCTGTGGGAGGGACTGAAGGGGCTGAGGAAGAGGATGCCTTCATGCACGACGCCGTCGGCGAGAAAGAGGGTGACGGGGACTTCCAGTTTCTCCACCCGGTAATCGTTCATCGAGCCGTCTCCTGATCGGGAAAGGGGAGTTGATCTTCGTGGATGCGAATGATTAATGCTAAGCTCTTTTCCCGAGCGAAGCAAGCAAAAGGCGGACCGGCCCCTCTGGCGGAGCTCCGTTTCGATTGACAGAAAACCCGGGGCGGTTAAAATTCAATTCTGTGAACATGTTGCAGTTCCCGGGCGCAGCGGGAACATGAAAAAGACTCACCCCATCCATCAGGGAGTAACGGAATGACCCAAGCAACCAAGACCCGGAAAAATCTTCAGGAAGCCTTCGCCGGGGAGTCTCAGGCCAACCGCACCTATCTGGCCTTCGCGAAAAAGGCCGAGCAGGAAGGTCTTCTGCAGGTGGCCAAACTCTTTCGGGCGGCGGCCGATGCCGAAACCGTCCATGCCCATGCCCATTTGCGGACGATGGGCGGCATTTGCGATACGGCGGAAAACCTGCGCACCGCCATCGGTGGGGAAACCCACGAATTCACCAGCATGTATCCGCGCATGATCGCCGAAGCCGAGGCGGAAGGGGAGCAGGCGGCCCTGCGCAACTTCAAGTTCGCCAATGCCGTCGAGCAGGAGCACGCCGCTCTCTATCAGAAAGCCCTGGACAATCTGGGGCGCAACGAAGCCGTGGACTACTATGTCTGTCAGGTCTGTGGCCATACCCACGAGGGCGAGCCCGCCGGCTCCTGTCCGGTCTGCAACGCCGCCAAGAGTGCCTTCAAGAAGATCGACTGATTTCCCTCCAGCCGGAGCGCCGGGGTGATCCGGCGTTCCGGTTCCCCCCTCCCGAGGCCTAACCCCAGGCCTGGTCCGCTCCGCGAAAAATCATTTCACCCCGATGTCATGTTCGGGCCGAAAACCGGTTCCCGGGAATGCCGCGATCATGCGTTCCCGCGTTTGTTATTGCCCGGAAAGGGAAGAAGAGAGGTTTTATGGAAAAGTGTCCGGTATGCAAGGAAGAACAAAAAGGCAAGTACTGGTGCAAGGCGTGCAAGACGGTATTTCTTTGCCCGGCGCCGGGGTGCGGCGCGGAACTCGGCAAGCAGGGGGTGGAGGTCTGCCCGCGCTGCGGGCTGTTGTTCAAGGAGTACATGGAATCCCGCAAAATGTATCGGCAGTGTCCCAAGTGCAAGAAGAGGCAGGGACTTTCCGAGCCCCAGTGCAAGTTCTGCAAGTATTGGTTCAATTGTCCGACCTGTGGGCACAAGGTGCCTTCCACCAGCATGTTGACCTGTCCGCGCTGTGCCACCCCTTTGCGCTGAGATCCCGTAACAGTCGTCAAATGAAACGGGCAGCCTAAGGGCTGCCCGTTTTGTTAATGGATTGATTTTCCTTCCGCACGGGAAGGCTGCAAGAGTCGGACAGTCAGGTTTGTACGCCCAAGCGGGGCAAAATCCAGCGGTTGATGACATACCACAGGGCGATAAGTCCGATAAACCAGAGAAAATCCATAATCGACCTCCTTTAATTTAATTTACAATATATATCAAGAATAGGTTTAAAGCAAGGAGTCTCGGCATTTTTCCCTGACGCAACTCCCGTTTCAGCCATCGGCAATGAAAAAAGGCGGCTCCCTCTGAGCCGCCTTTTTCGCGGAGATTCAATCCACGGGGGTGATGTCCCCCCAGCCGGTGATGTTTCTCACCACTTCACCCGGTTGCCCGGCGTAACGGATACTGCCGACGCCGGTGATGTCCCCCTGCAATCGCTTGCTGGCATGGACCTCGGCGGAACCGGCGCCGCTGATCGCCACGGAAGCCTCTTTCGCTTTCAGTTGCCCGGCGGCCAGCCCCGAAGCACCGTCGATTTTGGCCTTCAACTCCTCCACCGTTCCTTCCAGGGTCATGTTGCTGGAACCGGAAAGCTCGACTTCCAGGGCCTCCCCTTTAAGATTTTGTACCTGAAACTCGTTGGCGCCACTGGAGCGGATCAGGTCGAGATTCTCTACCGTGATGGTCAGGGTCATGGGCGCGCTGGCGCAGATCGATTTTTTCGAGGTGACGCGCAAGATCCCATCTTGAACCTCGGTCAGGATCAAGGGGAGGAGATTGTCGTCGGCGGAGATTTCGACGCTCTGATCCTTTTGACAGGCGATACGTACGGTGTAGGCGCCGTCGACTTCCAATCCGTGAAAGGCCGGCAGGGAACGGTTTTCCTCCTTGGCGGAGCCGCTTCCTTGAACGCAGCCGCTGACGTTACCGGTATTGACGATGTTCGAGCCGATGTTGATCTGCACGGCTCCCCAGCTTTGTCCCGAGGAGAGCAGGATTCCGGCGCAGGAAAGGATCAGGAGCGATTTAAGATGTCGAGCGCGCATGGCAGCTCCTTAAGGTTTGTGGGATTGGTCATTTGTTTGCTATTGAGGTGGCCGTCTACTTGATGCTGCCAAAGGGCTTGTCCAGTTCATCCTTTTTGACATCGCCATTGCCGACTTCCCCGAAAACCCGGCTGTAAACCAGTTTCGCCTCGCCGGTCGCGGTGTCGGCCATGAACAAGCCGAAGCCGCCGCCTTTATCACCGAAGTCGGAACTCCAGGAAGAGATCTGATAGCGACCATAGTTCGGCGGGCCGAAATTGTTCGCACCGACTATGTCGCCGGCTCCGGCCAACAGCATCACGGCCAAGGCGGCGAGCAACCCCAAACAGAAATATTTGAAACGACCTTTTTGCGGCTGAATATCCATGGAATCTCCGGAAATCATCTTTTTTTGCCGTTAGCGGCGGTGAAATCATCAACTTGAGCGCCCTGCCCTTCGACGTCGATGACTTCCCGATCCGTGATGATGTTCTGCCCCAGAACTTCCGAGGCCTCTTTCAGGTTGAGCTGCATCTTGACATAGGCATCCCCCTCCGGGGTCCAGCCGTATTCGGTGAGTTCCGCCATGAACAGCGTTGCCATGACCTTGGTTTTGACCACATCGGAGGTGAGCATGAAGTTTTCCACGGTGGTGTGGCTTTCCAGTTCGAAGCCGACCAGTTGCTTGATCAGTTCCTTATAGGCATCCAGTTCCGCCGCCCGCAGAGCCTTGAGTGGCCCGGCCGCCTTGGGGGTGGAGGTGGCGAAGCCGACGCGCCGGAAGACCTTGTTGCCGAGGTTCACCGTTTGGCCGTCGATGTTGGTGATACTCGGCATTTTCACCGAGGCGGTCACCTGAGCAATGTCCTGGTTGGCGTCATAGATGACTTCTTCGAAGACAATCCCCTTGATCTGGGCGGCGGTCTTCGATTCGGTATTGCCGATGAAACTCGCGGAAACCATGTCTTCGACCCGTTCTTCAGCCCGCAGCTTGAGCCCGTAGACCGACTCAACCAAAGCCCGTTCCGCCATGACCTTCGCGGCCTTGACGCTCATGATGCGTTTGTTGCCGGCCATGGCCGGCGTTGCCACCAGCATTAGGCAGCTCAGCACAGCCAGAAAAAAAACAGGATACTTGCTCGGCATGTCAGGCTCCTCTATTGGGCGGGCATTTTTGTTTGCTGCCCGTCAAAGGTGATGGGTTTTTCATCGACGGTGGAAAATTTTCGGCTGTAAACCTGCAGATTGATCGACCCGTCCTGAAGATACCGGGCCTCGGCTTTAAGTTCGAGCTTTCCGTCTCGAGGGAGCTCTTCCTGCTCCAGAAGTTGTTGATTGAGCTCGGACAGCTCCTTCACCCTCTCCTCGATCATGACACGATTGCCGGCAGTCGCCAGAGCGGCGCCGGGACCAAAGGCGCAGACCAGCAGGGAGATCGTGACAATATGTTGGCCCTTGGTCGGCATTTTCTCACCACTCCTCGTCGCTGAGTTTCCGCCCGATCGAACCACCGGTCGACGCTGGTGTCGGGGCCGGCGCCGGTGCGGCTTTCGGTGCCGGTGGCGGGGTCGGCTTGCTGGCTGCGGCAGCAGCCGCGGCCTTGCTTGCCTGGGCCGTCCGCGATGCCGGCTGTGAGGGGGTCGGGGCAGGGGCCGGAGTGGATGGAGCCGGCGTCGGGGCGGCCGGGGCAGGGGCCGGAGCCGGAGAAGATTGCACGGTCGTCGGAGTCGGCGCCGGCTTTGGCGCCTGTTGTGGCGGCGCGGCAACGGAGGCGGCGGGCGGAGTCACGCCGCTGAGAAGCATGTTCCGGCGTCCGAGGGTGGCTGGTTTAATGGGGACGGACTGAAAAAGCTTGCCGTAGGTTTCGACACTGATGCTTGTTGTCTGCATGGAGACGGAAGAGTCGACCGCGGTCAGGGCCGCCAGTGTCGGCTGGTCGAGAACCCCGTTAACCGGAACGTTTTGGCCCATGAGATAGAGCCAGACCTGCGCCTTGGCGATCCGTTGCGCCTCCGTGCTGCGGTAGAATTCCTGGGAGATGGAGTCCATGACCACTTGGTCCGGTTCGGCATCCTCGCCAAGCAGCTTCCAATAGGGGAGATTGAGATATTTTCCGACAATCTGCATCATGCTGGCTTCCACCAGCAGTCGTACCGCCGCATGGCGACCTTGAACCTTTTTGATCGAGCCTTTGCGGCCGAAGGTGGGGCCGAAGAGGGTGATGCCGATTTCCTTCTCGGCCATGGCCTTGCTCACTTCCATGCTGTTGGTGGTATTCATGCGGGGAATTCCGGCCATGGTCTGGAAGTCGAGCAGGTTGAAATCGAGGGTGATGCGGGCCAGTCCGATTTTGTCCGTGTCGCTGTAATCGAGGCTGACCGACTTGGAGGGAACCCAGCCGGGAGCGTTGGTAAAGGTGGCTTCCGCCCCGGCATCGGTCCCCTTGCCGCGCGTTTCCAGGCCGCGGTCGAACTCGGTGATACCGCCGCTGATGACGACATCGGGGATCAGCTTGTTATCGAAGGTGGAGTAGCCGGTCACCATCTGGTTTTGTATGAAGGCCGGATCGTAAGGGATGAAAGTCACCTGCCCGCCGATGGAGTTCAGCGAACTTTTGATTATTTCGGTAATGTCCCGGGGGATTTCCCCGCCGGTACTTCCCGAGGTGCCGGTATTGTCGCCGATGGGATTGCTCTGGATCTTGACTATCTGAGAGCCGTAAATTTCGGTCATGAGCCCCAGATCGCGCAAGGCCTGGGTGTAGGAGGTTGATTTCGCCTGAGGCGCCGACTCCGGCAGTTGGACGTCCACGGTGGCCGGATCGAGGCCGGCGCAGGCGGCCAGCAGCAGGAAAAGCGGCAACAGCAGATATCGACAAGAGCGAGCAATGCTTTCCATCTATCTATCCCTTCATCACTGTATGCGATCCACCGGAACGGGTTCGGTTATTCAACCACCTGGGTCTTGTCACCCTTGCTTTGGTCGATGATGATGATATCCCCCCTGACCTTACCGCCCGGACCCATGATCACGCTGTTCATGTTGCCTCCGCCATTAGCCCCGGCCATGCCTTGTTCCTGTCCGGCCAGGGCGCGTACGTTGGCGCGGCTTTTGGCGTCTTGGACGATAAAGCTGATGTTGCGGTCCTTTTCCCCCAATTCATCGTATTTATCCACGCCGTCATCGGTAAATTTGTCGATGCCGTCATCCAGGTCATCCGCCAAGGCGACACCGGCGCCACCCAGGAGCAGACCGACGACCAGAAAAAGTGCGGCCCAGTATTTGCCTGTCATCGCCATGGTCCTTTCTGAAAGGGAACCCGTCACGCCGGTTGGGCATCGACGGGCTCATCGGGTGTTGCACTACAAGTGCCGCCCCCGCTCTCGGCGGGGGCGGCGGATCAAGCGGTATTACTTCACGTTCACCGAGCCCATGTTGGCTTCGTTGCCTTTGCCGATGGCGATGTTGGCGGCGCCCTGAGCGTTGGAGGTGTTGATCACTGCGCCCTTGACGGCGGAGTTTTGGATATTGGTGGAGCCCATGTTGGCGGTATTGTCCTGGCCGATGGCGATGTTGGCGGCACCCTGGACGTTGGACTGGTTGATGACCGCGCCCTTGACGTCGGAGCCGACGATATTGGTGGAGCCCATGTTGGCGGTGTTCCCTTGACCGATAGCGATGTTGGCGGCGCCCTGAGCGTTGGAGGTGTTGATCACCGCGCCCTTAACGGCCGAGTTTTTGATGTTGGTGGAGCCCATGTTGGCTTTGTTATCCTGGCCGATGGCGATGTTGGCGGCGCCCTGGGCGTTGGACTGATTGATGACCGCGCCCTGGATGTCGGAACCGGCGATGTTGGTGGAGCCCATGTTGGCCTCATTGCCCTGGCCGATGGCGATGTTGGCGGCGCCCTGAGCGTTGGAGCGGTTGATCACCGCGCCCTTGACGGCCGAGTTTTTGATGTTGGTGGAGCCCATGTTGGCTTTGTTATCCTGGCCGATGGCGATGTTGGCGGCGCCCTGGGCGTTGGACTGGTTGATCACCGCGCCCTTGATGTCGGAACCGCTGATGGCGGTGGAGCCCATATTGGCTTCATTTCCTTGGCCGATGGCGATGTTGGCGGCGCCCTGAGCGTTGGACTGGTTGATCACCGCGCCCTTGACCGCAGAATTGCTGACGCCGAGGGCGCCCATGGCGGCTTTGTTGTCCTGGCCGATGGCGATGTTGGCGGCGCCCTGGGCGTTGGACTGATTGATCAGCGCCCCCTGGATGTCCGATGCGGCGAAAGCGGCGCTACCGGCCAATACGAACATCCCTGCTACGATTGCTACTTGTTTCTTCATGTTTCCTCCTTCGTTGTTCCCCGTTGGTGAGTGCCGTTGCGGCGGTTACGGGTTCCTCCCGTGTGTTGAAACCCGGTACTTCACTGAAGTAATCTTGCGGTTTCGGTGAATTCCACCGAAACATTGGCGAGTCCCCCGATGCTGTCGACCCGGGTGCTGGTTTCAAAAAATCCCGATTGGCCCTGTGGAATTGGCAGGTTGCGATTCACTTCCACATCCATGGCTTTGAGCACGGAATGATCGGAGCTTTTGAAGTAGACCGTGGCAAAGCCGGTGACGGTGGAGAAACCGTTGTTTTTAACCCGACCGCTGACCACGAGAATCCGACCGTCCGAATGGAGGTCGGCGTTGAGATCTTCGATTTCGAATTGCGGGCCGGAAAAGGTGAGCGGCCGGGAAATTTCCTGGGCAGCTACCGGCATCGCCACAAGGGTCAGTGTAGCAAGGACGAGAAGAAACAGAGTCAGAAGCCGAAAAAACATTCAGGCCTTCCTTTGGGATGTTCCCCTTGGGTGGATAGTTCGGTATGTTCGCGCCGGCGGCACGGCAACACCGGGAAACCATGTCATGTCTTGTCAGGATTTTTCATTTGGTGGGACCGGGAATTCCCCCGATTCACGGCGGTTCATCGAATAGGTTTTCATTTTACATGAACCTGCCGGGTTTTTGTCAATAGCCCCCCTCAATTTTCTTTAGAGGTTTTTTAACTTCTCGGGATCCCTTGTATTTTTGGGCGTAGTACAGCTCAGCTCGCGCCCGGATTTCCGCTCAGAAAAGCAAAACCGGACAACTGACGTTGTGCAGCGCATAGTTGGCCACCGAGCCGAAGAGCATGTCGCGGATCTCGCCAGTCCCTCGCCGACCGAGAATGAGTAGGTTGAAGCTCTCTTCCTTGGCAATGCGACAGACGATTTGCCGGGGGGAGCCGGAGGCGAGGCGGATCTCCGCCGTCACGCCTCCCCGGGAGAGGGCGTCGCGGTGTGTTTCCAGGATCTGCCGGGCGGCTTTGCGCGCATGCTCCCGAATCATTTCCACCTGAAAATCGGGGATCATGCGGTAGTTCAGCTTGTCTTCATCGAGAACATGAAGAAGGGTCATCTCGCCGAAAAGGCGGCGCTGTTCGCGGATAATGCCCTCGATGACGCGCGTCGCGGTCGGCGAGCCGTCGAGGGGGACGAGAATTTTGTCGCTCATGGCAGGCGTCCTCCGGGGCTCATCCGCCGTAGCCGTAAATCAGGCGCGGCAGGAGCAGAACGAGATCGGGCCAATAGGTGAAGAGGAGCAGCAACAGAACCTGGATGAGGAGAAAGGGAAAGACCGCCCGCGAGACGTAGAGGATGTCGCGATTGACGGCGGCGCCGGAAATATACAAGCTCACGCCAAGGGGGGGGGTGCAGTAACCGATCCCCAGATTGATGGTCATGAGCAGGCCGAAGTGCATGGTGTCGACGCCGAACTTGGCGAGCAGCGGCAGAAAGATCGGAGTCAGGATCAGGGTCGCCGAGATGATGTCCATGAACATGCCGATGACCAGCAGCAGAATGTTCACCGCCAGGAGAAAGACCCAGGGGGACTGGATGTTGCCGACGACGCCGTTGGCGATTTTGTCGGGAATCTGTTCGAAGGTCAGATATTCGCCGAAAACCGAGGCGCCGGCAACGATGATGAGCAGGGTCGCCGAGGTGATGGCGGAAGCGACGATGACCTTCTTCACGTCGCGCAGGCGCATGTCGCGGTGAATGACGATCTCCACGAAAAAAGCGTAGAAACAGGCGACTACCGCCGCTTCGTTGGCGGTGAAAATGCCGCCGTAGATGCCGATGAAGATGATCGCCGGCAAGAGCAGCGCCCAGAAGCTTTCCTTCAGGGTGGCGACGGCTTCGGCCAGGGTCGGCCGTGGACGGACGGCGTAACCCTTGGCCCGGCAGACGACAAAGGCGTACAGCGACATGGCGAGCATGATCAAGGCGCCGGGGATGAAGCCGGTTAGAAAGAGCGCCTCCAGGGAGTCGTTGGTGACCATCGCATAGAGAATCATGGAAATTGACGGCGGAATGACGATGCCGAGAATCGGCGCCGTGGTCATGATCCCCACACTGAAGCGTTCGTCATAGCCGTTGTCGATCAATGCCGGGATCATGAAGCCGCCGATGGCGACGGCGGTGGCCACGGTCGAACCGGAAATGGCGCCGAACAGCCCGCAGGCGAGGATGCCGGCCATGGCCAACCCGCCGGGAAGGAAGCCGACCAGGACATTGGCGGTCTTGATCAGCTTTTCGACAATCGTCCCGGTGGTCATGACGTTGCCGCAGAGAACGAAGAAGAGGACCACGATCAGGGCGAACTTGTCCATGCTGCGGTAGAGGACTTCGATGACGATGCGGGGATCGATCCCCATCAGCCAGGAAAGTCCGAGCAGACCGGTGAAGAAGAGGGCCATGAAGACCGGTACCGTGGTGGCGAGAGCGCCGAGCAGTACGGCCAGAATGATCAGATAGCTGTAGCTGTTTTCCATGAACCTGTCGTTGCTGAAGTAAAAGGGCTCGGATGGGTCAGCCGAGGATCAGTCTTCCCGCTCCCCCTGCCAATCCTCGACCATGACCACCAGGGTGCGCAAAAACATCATCGCCCCCACCACCGGCAGGACGGCGTAGAAATACCATTCGGGAATCTGCAAGGTCGGGGTGCGCGCGTAGCTGTCGGCGTACATCTCCAGGGTCAGCTGTCCTCCCAACCAGACCAGGGTGGCGGAAAAGGCCAGGACCGCCAGATGGCTGAACAGATTCAGCGCGCGCTTGAGAATGGGCAGCATCTGCGGCAGGGCGTCGATGCGGATCAGGGAGCGATGGCGCACGGCGGCGCTGCAGCCGACAAAGGTGGTGAAGAAGATCACCTTGCGCACCACTTCGTCGGACCAGTAAAGGTTGATGTCGGTGGTTTTGCGCAGCACGATGTTGGCCATAGCGGCGCACAGGGCCAGACTGACGGCGAGAAAAAGCGACCAGTCCTCGATGGCGGCGAAGGTCCGGTCGATGGTTTTAAAGGTTTTTTTCAACATGGGAAAAGTCCGGAAAAAGCCGGGGAGACGGGCTCCCCGGCCGGATTTTGAGGAGTACGACGCCTCAGGGATTGAGCGCGGCCTGGACCTTGTTCAGGTATTCCGGCCCGATCTTTTTCCCCCAGGCGTCCAGCATCGGTGCCGCCATCTCGATCAATTTTTGTTTGTCGTCGGCGGAGAGGGTGTAGAACTCCACCCCCTTGGCCTTGGCGTCGGCGATCATCGCTTCATGCTGGGCCTTGGTCAGCGCCCGCGAGTTGGCGCTCTCCTCCTCGATGGTGTCGATCAGCACCTGTTGCAGGTCGGCCGGCAGCTTGTCGAACCAGCGCTGGTTAATCATGTGGATGAAGAGTCCCTGGGCGTAGTTCACTTCGGTGAAGTATTTGGCGATGTCGAACTTCTTGGTGGTGTTGCAGACCGTCGGGGTGTGGTCAAGACCGTTGATGACGCCGGTTTGTAACGCCTGGGGGACGTCGGGCCAGGGCATGACCGTGAATTTGAGCTTCCAGGCTTTGTAAAGGTCGGTGTTCACCGGCGCCTCGGCAATGCGGAAGTTGACCTTGGCGGCGTCGGCCAGGGTCCGCACCGGAACGGTCGTCGCCCAACCGTAGGTGCCGTAGCCGGTAATGTCGACGACCTTCAGCCCGGCCGGCTTGGCGCTGGCGGCGAATTCCTGAAAAAGCTCCTTATCGGCGCGAAATTTGTCGAGTTTTTCGAAGGTATCGACAACGTAAGGCAAATTGACGATGCCGAGCTTGTCGGCGACGTTGGCGGCGGCCACCGACGAGCACATGATCCCCTGGATCGCGCCCATCCGCAGTTTGCTCAGCACATCCTTCTCGCCGCCGAGCTGGGAGAGCGGACGGAAGTCCACATAGAGCCGGCCGTTGCTGCGTTCCCAGACCTTGTCACGGATGCGGTAGCCGGCCGCGATGCCTTCCATGGCGGGGTGGGAGACGTTGGAAAGCAGGTAGGTGTACTTGGCGCCGCTCGGGTCGAAGGCCGGTTTCCAGGAGGCCAGGGGATCGGCCTTGTCTTCCGCGAGAGCCGGCAGGGCGAGGAAGATCAGGAGCAGCAGGGTGAGCAGCGATTGGAATCTTGCGGCCATGAAATTTTTCTCCTTTTCAAAAGAGGGGAAATGGTGGGCCAAGGCTTTATCGAGGAAAAACGAATCGTGTTCTGTCAAAAAAAACCGCGTTTGATTATAGAGCGATGGCAAGGGTTTGGCTAGCCGGAAGGTGTGGCGGCGGGATGTCGGTAGGCGGTTTTTTGGCGAAGCCAAAATGGATTTGATCGTACCACAGTTCCTGGGATTTTGTGCCCGGGAACTGTGGTGTTCATTTGATCAACCCGGGCAGGAAAAGAGCAAGTTGCGGGAAAATGAGCAAAATGCCGGTGCAGGCGAGCAGCGCCAGCAGGTAGGGAAAAACGCCGCGAAAAATGGTTTCCAGCGGGACATCCTTGGCGATGCCGTGGACGACGTAGACGTTGATTCCCACCGGCGGGGTAATGACGCCCATCTCGGTGACCAGCACGATCACGACGCCGAACCAGATCGGATCGAAGCCGAG
>DIVU01000097.1 GCA_002423365.1 Desulfuromonadaceae bacterium UBA6124
ATCGAACTCACCAGGGACGGGATACGCCCCCCACCGGTTTTGAAGACCGGGAGCGTCACCAGACTACTTCCTGCTCCCATGCGGGGAAGATGGCCGAAGGTAGCATATTCATCCGCGAAAGACAACCATGCCCTAGGCGCATTCGACACGGTCGCGGCCGTTGCGCTTGGCCCGGTACAGGGACTGGTCGGCGCGGTTGATGAGGGTTTCGCGCTGATCGCCTTTTTGTAGTTCGGCGACGCCGAAGCTGGCGGTCACCCGGGGCATGGCGGCGAAGGGATAGTCGGCGATTGCGGCGCGTAGCTTGTCCGCGCACTCGCGCCCGGCCTGTAGGGGGGAGTTGGGGAGCATGACGAGAAATTCCTCGCCCCCCCAGCGGGCGACGGCATCGCAAGTGCGCAGGCTGGAGACCAGTCGCTGGGCCAACTCGCGCAAGACATCGTCACCGACCTGATGGCCGCGGGTGTCATTGATCCGTTTGAAGTGGTCAATGTCGAGCAGGATGACGGCGAGGGGGGTGGCGTAACGTTGCGAGCGGGCAATCTCGGCGTCGAGCAGGCTGCCGAGTTTGAGCCGGTTGAAGAGGCCGGTGAGGGCGTCGGTGGCGGCCTGTTTTTCGAGGATCTGGTTGACTGCGTGCAGCTGTTCTTCGAGGCGCCGTTTTTCCCGCAGGGCGAGGATCATGCCGTTAAAGGCGTCGGAGAAGTCGCCGAGGAAATGCACCTGCTGATTCAGGTCGCCGGCGGCGACCTGTTCGGTCTGCCAGATGAGGTGCTTGAGGTTGGCCTGCAGCGCCTTCAGGGGCATGGCCAGGATGTTGTCGCGGGCGGCATTCACCGAGAGATCGCCGTCGGCCAGATGGGTGGTGTAACGCTGGGCCTCGTCGAGCATGGCGAAGAAGTGGCCCAGTCGTTCGACGATGCCGGCCAGCTCAGGGTCTTCCGGGGGCTCGCAAGCGAAGGTTCCGTGCAACCCTTCCCGGGGCAGTCCTTTGCGCTGGGCGCGAGTCAGGGTCTCGTCGAGGCGGCGCAGAATCGCCAGAGCCTGATTGTCCATCAGAGCGCCTTGACCTCAAAGCGGCAGGTGCGGTCGCCGGTGGCCCAGCAATCGACCTCCCGGGCGGTGAAAGGGCGCCCGGTGTATTCCTCGAAAATCCCGGCGATAAAACCTTCATCGTAATCGCAGACGGTGTCGCCGAGCACCGGCAGCCCGGAACAGTCGAGATCCTCGGAGACGGTGAGGCTGAAGGTCAGGCGGTCGCGATCGGCCTGCTCGATGCGGAGAATGCCGATCTTCATTTCGATGAGTTTCTGTTTAAGGGCGGCGATGAAGCCGTCCAGATCGAGGCTTTTGTCGAGCAGGTTGCGACAGAACTGGCGCCCGGCAAGGTGTCCGGCCTTGACGAAGAGTGCTTTAGCCTTTTCCAGCCCGTATTCCTTGGAGAGGGTGTCCTTGAAGGTGAAGACCATGAGCCGGTAGACGGCGAGGGAGACGCTATCCCCCAGGTTGGGCCGGGCGGTTTTCAGGTCGCCCAGATCCTCCCACTGAAAATTGTACTTTTGCTTTTCGTTGTCCATTTTCATGGTTCCGTTTTCTCCGTGGCCGGCAAGGCGACACGGGACAGCAGTTCGGCGCGCAGGTTTTGCAGTTTCGCCTTCAGCCGGGCGCGGTTGTCGGCGCCGATGCGCAGCAGGATTTTTTGCCCGGCGCCGCGGCCTTCCAGATCCGGGTCGGCATACTGGTAGAGGACATTGGGACGCTGGAGAAGGATCGGCTCCGTCGGTTCCGGTGTCGCCAAAAGATGGTCGATGACCGCGATCAGGCGATCATTGAAATAGGCCTTGGGATGACCGAGGTCGTCAAAGGCCTTCTGGAACAGGGGGTAAAGGCGAACGTAAAGATCCACCAGCTCCGGGGTGCCGAGGGCTTCGGCGAGGTTGACATAAGGGGTATAGCGCTGGGCGTTGTAAGGGTTGATGCGGTCTCCCTCGTTTCCGCCCTGGATCAGGAACAGGCCTCCGACGCCCTTGACGGGGAGCTGCTTGCGGGGGAGTTCCTTGTTGGGCAGGTTGTCGATGGTAACGACAAATCGCTGGATGAAGTGATCGGGGATGAAGAGATCGATCAGCTGCTTTTTCCCGTCAAGCAGCGCGAGCAGGCGAGGCAGGGCTGCATCGCCGTCTTCCACCTCGGGGGGGAGGGGAGGCCCCGGATCAGCGTCGGGCCGCAGTTCGCCCAGGTCTTCGGGGGGCGCGGCGGGTGTTTCGGCGAGAGGGTAGAGAATGTCCGGTTGGACCGGTTCCGCCGCTTCGGGCGCTACCGATTCGGCGAGGGGTTGCGGTGTTTGAGCCGGTTTCGGCGAAAAGAAAAAAAATAGGACACTGATAAGAGCAAGGACAGCGGCGAGGATGGCGGCGGGAACAATAACGGATTTTTTCATGGGATCCCCCGTGCTGATGACCGGATTAGTTAGCGGTCATAGTAGCACAAGCAGTGGGGGTGGGAGCAAGCCAATAGGGGGGATTTCCCCTACTTGAGGCGGAAATCGAGGACGCCGCGGAACTTGGGTCGGCTGTTGCGCAGCAGTCGCCCGAGAAAGAGCGGGCAGCTGTCGTAGTCTTCCGTTTCGCAGTAGCAGAGCTGTAAAGAGGCCCGGGGGCTGGTGGCGCAGCTCGGTTTACCCTCCTCCGGGGAAAGGGTGAAGAAGGGGCAATTCTCTTCGATGGTGAGAAGGTTCTCGGCGGTCGCTTGATTCATGACGGATTCTCCTTTCGTCGCTAGGGATTTGAGACGGTACTCTAGACCGGAATTGTTTGCGGGGAGTTAGGAGGGCGCGAGAATCCCGTGGTTCATCTCCGGGATGTGTCTATTCTTCCCATCAATTTCTAACGCTTCTCTGACCTGGAATTAAAGGTGCGGGTCTAGTCTTCGACCAAACTCGAAGGAAGGAGATCAAGGGCATGGAAGTCTGGAAAATGGTGGAGCCGGTGGGAAAGGTGGCGAAAGGCTGGTTGCGGGAGTGGCTGCCGTCGCGGACGGGGACGGTCGCGACGGAGCCTGCGGCGGGACGGGAGGAGCGGGAATGGGCGCGGCGGCTG
>DIVU01000226.1:0-4668 GCA_002423365.1 Desulfuromonadaceae bacterium UBA6124
TTCAGGTCCCCGAGGGGCATTATTTCGTCATGGGGGATAACCGCGACCGTTCCTACGACAGCCGTTTCTGGGGCTTTGTCGAAGAATCGAAGATCAAGGGGCTCGCCTTCATCAAATACTGGTCCTGGGACTCGCAGGCGAACTGGCTGAAGAAGATTCGCTGGAACCGTCTCGGCCGCCCCATCGAGTAAATTCAGTCACGCGTTTTCCGTTGACTTGACGGATATCGTGTTGCTATAGTTCCAAAAATTCGACGTAACCCTTTAACGTTAATCCCGAGAGATTAGCAAGGGCGGCAAAGATGCAGAAAATCCAGTTCCGCAATTCGTATACCCATACCTTTCCGCCCACCGGCGGGAAGGTATTTTTTTGTGCCGTAACCACGAACCAAAGGAGATTCGGGCATGGCTAGCAACGAAACGGTGATTCTCGACAGCGCCGGCATCAGTCGCGCTCTCACCCGGATTGCGCATGAAATTCTCGAGCGCAACAAAGGGACGGCGGGAGTTGTTCTGATCGGTATCCGCAGTGGCGGCGACCACCTGGCCCGTCTGTTGCGGGACCGTATGGCCCAGATCGAAGGGGAGGAGGTTCCCCTGGGGACCATCGACATCACCATGTATCGCGACGACCTCGGTTCCCGCGGTAGCCTGCCCCTCGGCAAGACCGAAATTCCCTTCCCCCTCGACGGACGCAAGGTGGTGCTGGTCGACGACGTCCTCTTCACCGGCCGCACCATCCGCGCCGCCATGGATGCGCTCATCGATATCGGTCGGCCGAAAAACATCCAACTGGCGACGCTCATCGACCGGGGCCACCGGGAACTGCCGATCCGCGCTGATTATGTCGGGCGCAACGTGCCGACCTCCCGCGAGGAGAAAATTCTCGTCGAGTTCTCCGGCGACAACAACCCGGTCGAAGTCCGTCTCGTCAAACCCTAACAGCCCAGCAGGGAGGCCCCCATGTCTTTCCGCCATAAGCACATCCTTGGCACGGAACAGCTCTCCAGAGAAGACATCGAACTGATTCTCGATACCGCCGACAGCCTCAAGGAAATCAACAGCCGCGAGATCAAGAAAGTACCGACCTTGCGGGGCAAGACCATCGTCAACCTCTTTTACGAGGCGAGCACCCGCACCCGCACCTCCTTCGAAATCGCCGGCAAGCGCTTGTCCGCCGATACCATCAACATGACCGCCTCCACCTCTTCGGTGACCAAAGGCGAGACGCTGGAAGACACCGCCAAGAACATCCAGGCGATGAAGCCCGACATCATCGTCATGCGCCATTCGGCCTCCGGCGCCCCGCACTATCTGGCCGAGCGTATCCACTGCTCGGTCATCAACGCCGGCGACGGCGCCCACGAGCATCCCAGCCAGGCGCTCCTCGACTTGCTCACCATTCGTCAGCATAAAGGTAAGCTCGAAGGGCTGACCGTCGCCATCGTCGGCGATATCACCCACAGCCGGGTGGCCCGTTCCGACCTCTACGCCATGACCAAGATGGGGATGAAAGTCCGTCTCTGCGGACCCGGCACCATGATGCCACCCGGGATCGAGCGCCTCGGCGCCGAGGTCTTCACCGACATGGACGACGCGGTGCGCGATGCCGACGTGGTCATGATGCTACGCATCCAGTTGGAGCGCCAGGGCAAGACGTTGCTGCCGACCCTGCGCGAATATGCCCGCCTTTACGGCCTCAACCCCGCGCGCCTGGCCCTGGCCAAGCCCGACGCCATCGTCATGCATCCCGGCCCCTTGAATCGTGGGGTGGAAATTTCCTCCTATGTGGCGGACGGGAAGCAGAGCGTGATTCTCGACCAGGTGGAAAACGGCGTGGCGGTGCGCATGGCTCTCCTCTATCTGGTGGCCGGCGGCGAACCGAGCGAATCCTGATTTTGACGATTTCCCTTAAAGAGGTGACGGATATGAGCATTCTTATCAAAGGCGGCCGGGTGATCGATCCGGCCAACGGCATCGACGATACCCTTGACCTGCTGATCGAGGAAGGGCGCATCGCCCAGGTCGGCAAGAACCTGGACGGCAAAGGCGCTGAAGTCATCGACGCCGCCGGGCTGCTGGTGACCCCGGGACTGATCGACATGCACGTCCATCTGCGCGATCCCGGCCAGGAGTACAAGGAGGACATCGTCTCCGGCACGAAAGCGGCGGTCGCCGGCGGCTTCACCTCGGTGGCGTGCATGCCGAACACCAACCCGATCAACGACAACAAGGCGGTCACCCGCTACATCATCGAAAAAGCAAAAGCGGAAGGGACGGCCAACGTCTTTCCCATCGGCAGCATCACCAAGGGGCTGAAAGGGGAAACCCTCAGTGAAATGGGGGATCTCAAGGATGCCGGCTGCGTCGCCCTTTCCGACGACGGCAAGCCGGTCAGCGACGGCGAGATCATGCGCCGCGCCTTCGAATATGCCAAACCCTTCAATCTGCCGCTGATTTCCCACGCCGAGGATCTTTCCCTGGTCGGCGAAGGGGTGATGAACTACGGCTTTGTCGCCACCGAGCTCGGTCTCAAGGGCATTCCCTGGGTCGCCGAGGATGCCGCCACCGCCCGCGACGTGCTCCTCGCCGAATTTACCGGCGCCCGTCTGCATGTGGCCCATGTTTCCACCAAGGGCTCGGTGGAGATCGTCCGCGCCGCCAAGAAGCGCGGGGTCAAGGTGACCTGCGAGGCGACCCCCCATCATTTCACCCTGACCGAGGAAGCGGTGCGCGGCTACGACACCAACGCCAAGATGAATCCGCCGCTGCGTACCGCCGAGGATCTGGCGGCCCTGCGCCAGGGGCTGGCCGACGGCACCGTCGACGCCATCGCCACCGATCATGCGCCCCATCATATCGACGAGAAAAATGTCGAGTTCAACGTCGCCCTGAATGGCATTGTCGGTCTGGAAACCGCCCTGCCGCTGAGCCTGGCCCTGGTTCGCGACGGCGTCCTTGCCCTCGGCGACATGGTCGCCAAGTTGACGACCGCTCCCGCGCGGATTCTCGGCATCCCCCGCGGCACCCTGAGCGTCGGCGCTGTCGCCGACGTGACCCTGATCGACCCGGAACTGAAATGGACGGTTGAAGCCGCCAAGCTCCAATCGAAGAGCAAGAATACGCCTTTCGACGGCTGGAACGTCCAGGGCGCGGCGGTTCGCACCATCGTCGGCGGCAAAACGGCATTTCGGCGGCAAGACAAAAATTGATTACCACAGAGACACGGAGAACACTGAGTTTTATTGAAGAAAAATTCATACCAATCTTTTACTCTGTGTTCTCTGTGACTCCGTGGTGCTTTTCCTTTTTCAGGTTTAATCCCGGTTTTTACCTGTCCGTCGAAGCGCGACCGATGGCGTTTCGATGGGCGCCCGCCCACCATAAGGAGTCCCACGCATAATGAAAGCCATTCTGGCCCTGGCCGACGGCCGGGTCTTCCACGGAAAATCCTTCGGCGCCACCGGCGAAGTTACCGGTGAAGTGGTCTTCAACACCAGCATGACCGGCTATCAGGAGATTCTCACCGATCCCTCCTATCGCGGCGAGATCGTCACCATGACCTACCCGATGATCGGCAACTGCGGCATCAACCCCGAGGACGTGGAATCCTCCCGCCCGCATCTGGCCGGTTTCGTGGTCAAGGAATACCACGAGGTGCCGAGCAACTGGCGCGCGCGCATGAGCCTCGACGCCTATCTCAAGGAGAACGGCATCGTCGGTATCCAGGGGATCGACACCCGGGCGCTGGTCCGCCACATCCGCGACCACGGCGCCCAGACCGGGATTATCTCCTCGGTCGATACGGATAGCGCGAGCCTGGTGGAAAAGGCTAAGGCGGCGCCCTCCATCGTCGGCCGCGACCTGGTGCGGGAAGTGACCTGCGCCGCCCCTTACCATTGGGACGAAGGGTTGTGGGAACTGGGCCAGGGCTATACCCGTCCCTCGGCCCCGGCGCGCTTCAAGGTGGTGGCCTACGATTTCGGCATCAAACGCAACATCCTGCGCAATCTGGTCAGTCTCGGTTGCGACGTCACCGTCGTTCCCGCCGAGACTCCGGCCGAAGAGGTGCTGGCGATGAATCCGGACGGGGTTTTCCTCAGCAACGGCCCCGGCGATCCTGAGCCGATCCACTACGCTCAGGAAAACATCCGCAAAATCCTCGGCAAGAAGCCTATTTTCGGCATCTGCCTCGGCCATCAGCTGCTCAGTCTGGCCCTGGGCGGCAAAACCTACAAGCTCAAATTCGGCCATCGCGGCGGCAACCAACCAGTCTTGCAGGGGGATCAGCACGCCGTGGAAATTACCTCACAGAATCACGGTTTTGCCGTCGATGCCGCGTCCATCACCGACAGCGCGGTCCAGACCCATGTCAATCTCAACGACAACACCGTCGAAGGGATTTGCCATCGGACGCTCCCGGCCTTCTCCGTCCAATACCACCCCGAGGCTTCGCCCGGTCCCCACGACGCCCGCTATCTCTTCGACCGCTTCATCGCGATGATGGAAAAGGAAAAAACAGTGACGAGTGACGCGTAACGAGAAAAAAACTAACCACTCGTCACTCGTCACCTGTCACTCGTCACTGAGGTAATAAAAGAATGCCCAAACGTACGGACATAAAAAAGATTCTCATCGTCGGCGCGGGGCCGATCATCATCGGTCAGGC
>DIVU01000226.1:4690-5424 GCA_002423365.1 Desulfuromonadaceae bacterium UBA6124
GCCGACCGCACCTATGTTGAGCCGGTGACCCCCGAGGTGCTGGCGCGAATCATCGAGAAGGAGCGTCCCGACGCCCTGCTGCCGACCCTCGGCGGGCAGACCGCCCTCAACACGGCGGTGGCGGTGGCCAAGAACGGCACCCTCGACAAATTCGGCGTGGAACTCATCGGCGCCAAATTGCCGGCCATCGAAATGGCCGAGGACCGGACCCTCTTCAAACAGGCGATGGAGCGCATCGGTGTGGCCGTCCCCCGTTCGGGGTTGGCGCACAACTACCAGGAAGTCCTGGAGGTCATCGAGCATGTCGGCTTCCCCGCCATCATCCGCCCCTCCTTCACCTTGGGCGGCACTGGCGGCGGCATCGCCTACAACCGGGAAGAGTACGAAGTCATGGCCATGGCCGGGATCGACGCCTCGCCGACGGACGAAATCCTGATCGAGGAATCGGTCATCGGCTGGAAAGAGTACGAGCTGGAGGTCATGCGCGACCTCGCCGACAACGTCGTCATCATCTGCTCCATTGAAAACCTCGACCCCATGGGCGTACATACCGGCGACTCCATCACCGTCGCCCCGGCCCAGACCCTGACCGACAAGGAATACCAGATCCTGCGCGACGCCTCGCTGCGCATCATTCGCGAAATCGGCGTGGAAACGGGCGGCTCGAACATCCAGTTCGGCATCAACCCGAAGGACGGCCGGCTGGTGGTGATCGAGATGAACCCCCGCGTCTC
>DIVU01000226.1:5537-6070 GCA_002423365.1 Desulfuromonadaceae bacterium UBA6124
GGCCATCGGCCGGACCTTCAAGGAAAGCTTCCAGAAGGCTCTGCGCTCCCTGGAGATCGGCTCCCACGGCCTGGAGAGCCGCCTCTTCGGCCAAGGTGAGGATTCGCGCCGGGAACTGACGGAAACGGAACAGTCCTTGCTGCAGTCCAAGCTGCGGGTGCCCAACTGGGAGCGCCTCTGGTACGTCGGCGACGCTTTCCGCGCCGGCTTTTCCATCGATCAGGTTTTCGAACTGACCAACATCGATCCCTGGTTCCTGCAGCATCTGGCCGGCATTGTGGCGATGGAGGCGGAGCTGACCGCCTTAGCTCCTGGCGCTCGGGAAGATGCCGAAACCCTGCGCGAGGCCAAGCAAAACGGCTTTTCCGACAAGCGCTTGGCCCAACTCTGGCAAATGCCGGAAGGGGAGATTCGTGCCCTACGTCACCGCCTCGGCGTGCGCCCGGTCTACAAACGGGTCGATACCTGCGGCGCCGAGTTCGTTGCCTTTACTCCCTATCTCTACTCGACCTACGAAGAAGAGTGCGAGGCGG
>DIVU01000171.1:0-33562 GCA_002423365.1 Desulfuromonadaceae bacterium UBA6124
AGGCCCTTGCCCCGGAGGTCGTTAAAAAACGACTCGGGATCGGCGATGCCGGCGAAAGCGACCAGCTGTTTCCCATGCAATGAGTCGAGGGGAAGGGAGTGGCCGTCCAGCGCCATCATCCGGTCGGCGAGGCGATGGCGACTGGTCAAGACCGGCCCCGGCAAATCCAGCGAAGCGATCCCCGCATCGGCCCGGGTCAGGATGAAGAGATCGCCGCGCGCGAGCACCTCGGGAAACTCCCGTAGCAGTCCCGCCGGCAGAACCCGACCGTTGCCCAAGGGATGTTTCGCGTCGAGCAGGACGATATCAAGATCGCGCCTAACCGCCAGATGCTGAAATCCGTCATCGAGGATAATCAAATCGGCGCCGAGTTCCGTGATGGCGGTCTGCACCCCTTGCGCGCGCCGGGGCGCGACGACCACGATCAGTTGCGGATTGCGCCGGGCGAGGAGCACCGGCTCGTCGCCGGCGACCTCGGGGGAAAGGAGGAGTTGTCGACCGTCGCTGACCACGGCGACATCACCGGCGCCACGACCGCCGTAGCCGCGACTGACCACCGCCACCCGCCGTCCCCGCCCCTGGCAGTAACGGGCGACCCAGTCGACGGTCGGAGTCTTGCCGGTGCCGCCCACGGCGAGATTGCCGATGGAAATGACCGGGACGGGAAATGCCTGGGATGACAGAAGGCCGCGCCGATACAGGGCGACCCGTACCTGCCCTACCCGGCCGTAAAGCTCACTTAAGGGCGAAAGGAAACGATAGAGCAGATGCTGCGCGGGAGTGCGCGGCCCCTCCGTCCAGACCGGCAGATACCACTGGAAAAGAGACGGCATCGGCTCAGCGCACCAGACGATCGATGACCGCGATGGTTTTATCCGTAGCGCCGGCGTTGCGTTCGAGCAGCCCGGCCCCGGCCCGGCCCATGGCCGTGCGCCGCGCCGCGTCCCCAAGCAGTTGCCGCACCGCGCCCAGCAGCTCCAGCCGGTCGTTGACCATCAACCCCGCCCTCTCGCTCAGCAGCAGGCTTGAGATCTCCTTGAAGTTATGCATGTAACTTCCGAAAACAACCGGCTTTTCCATAATCGAAGCTTCAAGGACGTTATGCCCACCGACCGGCACCAGGCTGCCGCCGACGAAAACCAGGTCGGCCAAAGCGTAAAAGGTGAGCATCTCACCCAGGGTGTCGACCAGCAGAATCTCACCGGGGGCGAAGGGGGCCGGCCTCTCCTCCAGGGCGCTGCGCAAGCCGATGCCAAGCCCCTGCCCGGCGAGCATCTCCCGTACGGGGCGACAACGCTCGGGATGGCGGGGAACCAGTATCAGAAAGAGCGATTCGCCCGAGGCGACCAGATCCCGATAGACGCCGGTGACGATCTCTTCCTCACCGGCATGGGTACTGCCGGCAACCCAGATGACGGCGCCTTCGGGGAGACGAAAAGCGCCCCGCAACCGCTCCCGCTCGGCGCAGTCGACGGGATGGACCTGCATATCGAACTTGAGATTGCCGGTGACCGAAACCCGTTCCGACCGGGCGCCCATGGCGACGATCCGCTCCCCATCGAGTTCGGTCTGCATGCAGAAGGCGTCGATCTGGTCGAGGATCGGCGCGATGAGTTTGCGGGCGAGGCGGTAACGGGGAAAGGAGCGGTCGGAAATCCGTCCGTTCACCAGAATCACCGGGATTCCCGCTCGGCTGGCGCCGTGGATGAAGTTGGGCCAGATTTCCGTTTCGACGATAATGACGGCATCGGGACGCACTTGGCGCAACACCCGCTGGACCACCCAGGAAAGGTCGAAGGGGAAGAAGAGACAGAGATCGACTTCGCGCAGATCCCGGGCAATCTGATGACCGGTTTCGGTGACGTTGGAAAGAACGAGCAGATGTTCGGGATAAAGGCTCTTGAGCCGCTTCAGCAGGGGGACCGCCGCCCGCGTCTCGCCGACGGAGACGGCATGCACCCAGAGCACCTTGCGCCCGGCAACTTGGGCGAGTTGTCCCGCCGTATAAAAGCCCAGGCGCTCGCGGATGCCGCGCCGCACCTTGCCCTGGCGCCAGCCCCGGAAGAGGTAGTAGGGAATCAGAACCGCCGCCGAAGCCAGCAGCACCAGGTCATACAGCAGATACACCGTATTCCTCCAGACGGGCACGGGCCCGGCGATGGTTGTCCTCCAGCGCCGCCTGCAGACGCAGGCGGAACGCCTCGGGCCCCTCCCCTTTTTCGAAAAGCAGGGCCGGGCCGAATGCAAAGACCCCGCGACCGAAGGGATAGGGGAGCATAAACCGGTCCCAGGAAGCGAAGCGATGGCCGGAACTGGCGACAAAGGCCATGGGAACGACCGGCCGCCCGGAAATCCGCGCCAGCTGCACCACCCCTTCCTTGACCTGATGGCGGGGGCCTTTCGGGCCGTCCGGGGTAAAGACCAGGTCAAAGGGCTGCCTGGCCAGCTCTACCAGTTCGCGAAAGGCCTGGCGGCCGCCGCGATTGGAGGAGCCCCGCACTGCTCCCTGACCGAACTGCTCCATGGTCCGGGCGATGAGCTCGCCATCCTTGGAGGCACTGATGAGAATCCTTGCGCCTGGACCGCGATAGCCCTCGACCATGAGCAGCAACTGGTCATGCCAGAAGGCGAGAATCACCGCCTCTCCCCGGTCCCAATAGGCCCGGGGATGCTCCTCGCCAATAAAGTCGATGCGCAGGCTGCGGCGTAACAGGCGGATGACGACGGCGGCGAGCCGGGGCGCGACGTTGAGCAGCAGCCCGTCGAGGGCGGGCTTCAGATATTTTTCGCGCAAAGAGGTCAAGGCTCGGGCTGCTCCTGAAACTGCATGTCGTAAAGTCGTTTGTAAAGTCCGCCCTGACGCAGCAGTTCGGCGTGGGTACCCACCTGCTGAATCTCGCCGTCGGCCATGACCACGATTTTGTCGGCATGCATGACCGTGGACAGCCGGTGGGCGATGACGAAGGTCGTGCNNACCGTGGAAAGGCGGTGGGCGATGACGATGACGGTGCGCCCCTGACGGATGCGGGCCATGTTCTGCTGGATGATGTGCTCCGATTCGTAATCGAGGGCGCTGGTCGCCTCGTCGAGAATCAGAATCGGTGCATCCTTGAGCAGAGCGCGGGCGATGCAGATCCGCTGCCGTTGCCCTCCGGAAAGGCGCGCCCCGCGATCGCCAATCTCCGTCCGGTAACCGTCGGGGGCCTGGCCGATGAAGTCCTCGGCAAAAGCCATGCGGGCGGCATGGGCGACTTCCGTATCGGTTGCCTCCGGCCGGCCATATCGGATATTTTCGGCAATCGAGCGATTGAAAAGGAAGGTCTCCTGATCGACATAGGCGATATTCGCCTTGAGGGACTTCTGCGACAGCCGCCGCAGATCGATACCATCGACCAGAATCCGCCCCGCCCGGGGGTCGTAGAAACGGGCCAAGAGCCCAACCAGGGTCGATTTTCCGGCGCCGCTCGGTCCGACGATGGCCACCACCTCGCCGGGGGAAGCGGTGACGGAAAAATCCTTCAGGACCGGCTCGTCGCCGTAGGCAAAATCGACATGGTCGAAGACAACCTCGCCCCGGGCCCGGCCCAGGTCGACGGCATCGGGGACATCCTTGATCTCGACCTTTTCATCGAGGACATCGAAGACCCGTTCCGCCGCGCCGACCGCCCGCTGCACGTTGTTGTTGATCTTGGTGAGCTTTTTCAGAGGGCCGTACATCATGCCGATGGCCGCGACAAAGGAGAGGAGTTCTCCCTGGCTGGTCTCCCCGGAGAGGACGCGGTGCAGCCCGTACCAGACGACGGCGGCGACGCCGAAAGCGGCGAGGATCTCGATCATCGGCGCCGAGGCCGAATCGTATTTCAAGGCCTTGCGCATGAAATGGTAGAAACGGAGATTTTCATCGTAGAAGCGTTTTTCCTCGACCTTTTCGCTGCCAAAGGCCTTGATCACCTTGACCCCGGAAAAACTCTCCTGCAAGACCCCGGTGAGATTACCCATGGCCCCCTGGCTCTTGCGGGTATTGTCCTTGATTCGCCGACCGATGACGGTCGCGGGGACGACGGAGAGGGGGAGCACGGAGAAGGCGAGAAGCGCCAGCCGCCAGTCCTGATAGAAGGCCAGGGCGGTTAGGCCGATAAGGGTCGAGCCTTCGCGGACGATTTCCACCAGCACATCGGCGGCGGAACGTTGCAGAATCCCCACATCGTTGAGCACGCAGGACATCAGCGAACCGGTGGAGGAGCGGGAGTAGAAGCCGAGGGACAGGGAGAGCGAATGCTGGTAGAGGTCGTTGCGAATATCCTGCACCACCAAAAGGCCGGCGGTCTTAATGAAATATTCCTGCACATAGCGGGATCCCCCCTTGATCACCGCGAGGCCGATGACGATAAAAGGGGCGAGGTTGACCAAGGCGTAATCCCGGGCAACGATCACCTGATCGATGAAGGGCTCCACCAGCTTGGCCAGGGCCACATCCGAACCGGCGACGCCGAGGGAAGCGACCATGGCCAGGGCGATGCGCCAGACGTAGGGCCGGGAATAGCGTAGCAACCGGCGATAGGATTGGTACTGTCGTTCTTTCACTTAACGCGCCCCCGGCGAACAATCCCGCGACTCATCTCCGACGCCATCAGCGCCACCCGGCCGGAACAGCCCGGCTCCCCCATCTTTTCCCGCACCCGGGAGAGTTGCTCGCGCATGCGGGCGACATAATTTCCGTCCCTGAGCAGGCGCAGCAATTCGGCACTGAGATTTTCCGGCGAGGCCTCATGCTGAATAAACTCCCGCGCCACGCTCTCGCCGGCAACGATGTTGACCAGCCCGATGAAGGGCACCTTGACCAGCCGTCGACCGATGGCATAGGTGAGGGGCGCCATTTTGTAGAGGATGGCCAAAGGCGTACCGACCAAGGCGACCTGCAAGGTCACGGTGCCGGAGACGCAAAGAACCGCATCGCAGGCGTTGGCCACATCGTAGATGCTCTCTTCGACCAGGGTCACGGGCAGGGCCGAGCCCGACAGGCGCTCGGCGATGAGCTGCCGTCCCAGGGAAGGAGCGACCGGCAGGAGAAAACGCGCGCCCGGTTCCTCGCGCAGCACCGTCGCAGCCGTTGCCAGGATGGTTTCAAGGTTGTAGCGCAGCTCGTTGCGGCGGCTGCCGGGAAAAAGTCCAAGCACCGGCCCCTCCCCGATCAGCCCATGCTCGGCGCGAAACGCATCCTGCCCCTGCCGGACCTGGGCCTCGTCCAAGAGCGGATTGCCGACATATTCGACCTCAATATCCAGCCCCCGGTAGTAGTCCGGTTCGAAGGGCAGGATCGAAGCCAGGCGATCGACCAGCCGCGCGATCTTCTTCACCCGCCCCCGACGCCAGGCCCAGACCTGCGGGCTGACGTAATAGAGGACGGGAATCCCCACCCGTTTCGCTTCGCGGGCCAGGCGCAGATTGAAATCGGGGAAATCGATGCAAATCAGCACATCGGGGCGGTCGGCGCCGTGCAGAATCCCTTTTAGGCGTTGAAAGGCCCGATAGAGCACCGGAAAATGCCCGATCACCTCAACCAGGCCCATCACCGAGATGCTTTCGCCGGGGATCAGGATCTCGCACCCCGCCGCCTGCATCCGCGATCCGCCAACCCCGGAAAAGGTCAGATCCGGATCGATGGCGGCCGCCGCCCGGACGAGGTTGGCACCGTGCAGATCACCCGAGGCCTCGCCGGTGACGATCAGGGCTTTGCGTTTTTTATCACCGAAATACACGAAATCACTTCACTGCGTCGAGCAACACATCGCAGACCCGATGCACCTGGTCCGCGCTCAGCTCGGGATACATGGGCAGGGAGAGAACCTGCTCCGCGACCTGCTCGGCCACGGGGAAGTTCCGGCCCGCCCAAAGTTCGGCATAAACCTCCTGGCAGTGCAGGGGAATGGGATAATAGACGGCACAGGCGATGCCGGCGGCGGTCAGAACCTTTTGCAGTTCGTCGCGGCGGGGGCTGAGCACGGTGTACTGGTGGTAGACGTGCAACCCCTTGCCGTCCTCGGCGGGAGGAATAATCGGGCTCCCCTTGAAGCGCTCGCTGTAGAGGTGGGCGTTACGGCGCCGCTTGCGGTTGTAGTCGTCGAGATGGGGAAGCTTGGCGCGCAGGACCACCGCCTGCAACTCGTCGAGACGGCTGTTGTAGCCGATTGTTGAGTGATGGTAGCGCACCCGGCTGCCGTGATTGCGCAGCACCTGCACTTCATTCGCGAAGGCGTCGCTGTCGGTGACAACCATGCCGCCGTCGCCGTAGCCGCCGAGATTTTTGCTGGGAAAGAAGGAAAAACAACCGAGGTCGCCGAAGGCGCCAGATTTCTTGCCGCCATACTCGGCGCCAAAGGACTGGGCGCAGTCCTCGATCAGTTTCAGGGAATATTTTTCACAGAGGGCGGCCATCGGTGCCAGGTCAGCGGGCTGGCCGAAGAGATGCACCGGCAGGATGGCGCGGGTTTTGTCGGTGATCGCCGCTTCGATGAGGTTGACGTCGATATTGAAGGTCGCCGGGTCGATATCGACGAAAACCGGTGTCCCCCCCACATAGGAGATCGCCTCGGCGGTGGCGATGAAGGTAAAGGGGGTGGTGATGACCTCGTCTCCGGGACCGATGCCGGCGGCGCGCAGGGCCAGATGGAGGGCGTCGGTACCAGAAGCGACGCCGATGGCGTGCTTGACCCCGCAGTAGGCGGCGACTTCCTCCTCGAAGGCCTTGGCGCGCGGCCCGAGGATGAACTGGGTGGTTTCGCAGACCTCGCGGAATCCCGCCTCGATCTGTGCCTGCAACTCCCGAAACTGCCCCTTGAGATCGACCATCGGTATGTTCATGTGTTTATCCCTTTATTTCGGTTGATGCTTTCGCAAAAAACATCAAGGTGGATGGCTTCAAAAACGAACAGCGAGGCCCATCGGTGGGAGCATCGCCGTCGCATTCTTTCGCAAATTCGAATCCGCGATCAGAGGCGGGTGTTGATCTGCAAAGCGACTTCCAGAGCCCGCCGCCCATCCTCGCCGGAGACCAACGGCCGACCGCCTGTCTTCACCACCTCAACAAAGGAACGAACTTCTTCAAGCAGGGCATCGCTCTGATCGAAACTCTTCTGCTCCATGGTGATGTTGGGCAGTCCGGGAATCATCGACTCCCCTTCCAGCTTGCGGTAAATGGCGATCTTACGCTCCTGGTAGTCGATGGAAATATAGGCGTCGGGCTGGAAAATCCGTACCTTGCGCATCGCCTCCCGGCTGACCCGGCTGGCGGTGACGTTGGCTACGCAGCCGTTCTCGAACTGCAGGCGAGCGTTGGCGATGTCGACCTCCGAGGAAAGAACGGGAACGCCCACGGAATTCACGGTCTTGATCGGACAGCCGACAATGCTCAGGATGATGTCGATATCGTGGATCATCAGATCGAGGACTACGTTGACATCGGTCCCACGCGGTTTGAAGGGCGCCAGACGGTGGGATTCGATGAAACGGGGATTGTTGATCACCCCGCGTAAGGCCAGAATCGCCGGGTTGAAGCGTTCGAGATGACCAACCTGGAAGATCCGGTTCTTTTCCTGGGCCAAGGTGACAAGCCGGTCGGCCTCCTCGACGGTCCGGGTCACCGGCTTTTCCAAAAGGACATGGCAGCCGGCGTCGAAAGCGTCGCGGGCCACCTCGAAATGGAACTGGGTCGGCACCACCACCGATACCATATCGACCAGCGGCAGCACCTCCCGATGATCGCTGAAGGCCCTTGTCCCTACCTCGGCAGCAACCTCGGCGGCCCGCTCGGCACTGGCATCGACCACGCCGACCAGCTCCACATCGTCGAGCATGGCAAATTTCTGGGCATGGAACCGACCCAGATAACCAACCCCGATGACCGCCGCACGCAATTTACCCATGATGACTACCTCGTGACGCTTGTTGAAAAACCCTCTTTTCGAGGTTGAGGGCAACGCCGGAGATGGGCGTTTTTCATCAGTCGACTAACGGGCAACACCCCGTTCGCTCTGCCGGATAAACTCGACGAAGACCTCGAGCTCGGGAATGTTCTCCAGTTCGGCATCGATGCGGGCCAAAGCCTCTTCCACCTTGAGTCCCGAACGGAAGACCAGACGATAGGCCTTCTTGATAATCCGCAGGGTTTCCTCGGAAAAGCCCCGCCGTTTCAAGCCGACGAGGTTGAGCCCGACGGTCTTGGCCCGATCCCCCTGAACCATGGTATAGGGAGCGACATCCTGCGCCACCATGGAACCACCGGCGACCATGACGTGGCAACCGATACGGGTGAACTGATGAACGGCGCACAAACCACTGAGAATGGCGAAATCATCGACCCGGACATGCCCGGCGAGGGTGGCGCCGTTGGAGAGGATGACCCGGTTCGCCACATGACAATCGTGCGCGACGTGGGAATAGGCCAGAAAAAGATTGTCGTTACCGATGGTCGTTTCACCACCGCCGTCCTCGGTGCCGCAGTGCAGGGTCACGAACTCGCGCACAGTATTGCGGTCACCGATGCGCAGGCGGGTTTCGCCGCCGCGAAATTTGAGATCCTGGGGGGCGGCACCGACCGAAGCGAACTGGAAAATATGGTTGTCGCGACCGATTTCGGTGAAGCCTTCGATCACCACATGGGGACCGACGACGGTTCCGGCACCGATGACGACATGCTCACCGATGACCGAATAAGGGCCGATGCCGACACCTTCGGCAATACGCGCTCCGGGATGAACAATAGCTGTGGAATGTATCATGACGATCCTGGGCGTGAGGGGAAAACGAAACAGCGGGACGGCGGGAAGCGGGAACCAGGGAAAGGACGGTGAACGGCCCTCTACCTAACGATCAGCGAAGGTCGCCTTCAGTTCCGCCTCGGCCACCAGAACGCCTTCCACATAGGCTTTGCCGGCAAAACAGTAGATCCCGCGCCGGCAACTGACCTTCTCCAGCTCGAAGCGCAGGGTATCGCCGGGAACCACGGGCTTGCGAAACTTGGCATTGTCGATGCCAACGAAATAGGTCACCTTGTCTTCCCCAACCTCCCCGCTGATCAGGGCAAAGAGACCGCCGACCTGGGCCATCGCTTCAATGATGAGAACGCCCGGCATGATCGGGTGCCCGGGGAAATGCCCCTGGAAGAAAGGCTCGTTGATGGTGACGTTCTTGACCCCGACGATCCGCTTGCCCGCTTCGACTTCAATGATCTTGTCGACCAGCAGAAAGGGGTAACGGTGGGGCAGGTGCTTCATGATTTCCACGGTATTCAGAACCATCTGCTTCAACTCTCCTTCATTTTATCCGTGAGCTCATCAAGCTGACGCTTAAGCCGATTGATTTCCCGGCGCAGTTCCGGAAGCTTGGCGAAGACCAGGGAGGCTTTCAGCCAGTCCTGATGGTCGATCGCCGGGGTTCCGGAAATGATTTTTTTGGACTGAACATGGCCGGCGACAGCGCCGCGCCCGCCAACAGTGACATGATCGCCGATTTTCAGATGCCCCGCCGTTCCCGATTGCCCACCGAAGGTGCAGTGACGGCCAATCTCGGTGCTGCCGGCGATCCCGACCTGGGCGACGATCACCGTGTCCTCGCCGACCACCACGTTGTGGGCGATCTGCACCAGGTTGTCGATCTTTACCCCCCGACGGATGCGGGTGACGCCCAAGGCGGCGCGATCGACGCAGGTGGCCGAGCCGATCTCCACGTCGTCCTCGATCTCGACGATACCGACCTGGGGAATCTTGAAATAGTGTTCACCATCGGGAGCGAAACCGAAGCCGTCCGAGCCGATAATGGCGCCGGGTTGGAGAATCACCCGGTGGCCGATGCGGCACCCTTCGCGGACAATGACCCCGGCGTGGAGGGTACAGTCGTCGCCGATAACGACATCGTCATAAATCACGACATTGGGATAGAGAATGGAGCCGGCGCCGACGCATACCCGCTCACCGACCACGCAGCCGGGATGAATCGTCACATCGGCGGCCAGTTGCGCGCTGCCGGCGACCTTCGCTCCGGGAAGAATCCCCCGGGGAGCGGGACGGCGGACCTGCAAATGGGTCAGGACCTTGGCAAAAGCCAGATAGGGATTGTCACAGACGATCGCGGGAAGGGGACCGGAATCCGCCCCGGGAAAGAGAATCACGGCGGAAGCCTGGGTTCCCTTGAGTCCGGCGAGATGCTTCGGGGAGGCCACAAAGGTGACATCCCCGGGACGGGCGGCGCCCAAGGGCGCCACCCGGGTCACTTCAAGCTGCTCGTCGCCCACGACCTTGCCGCCGACCAGCGCGGCCAGTTCCTTCAGCGTAGCCAATACAGCCTCCCCTTTCTAGTTGCCGCCCTTCTTGTATTGCTCGTCGTAGGCCTTGATCACCGCGTCGGTCAGATCGATCTGGTCGTCGGCATAGAGCAGGGAGCTTTCCGATTTTTCCAGGATCACGGTGTAGCCCTGAGCCTTACCCATTTCAGCGATCAGCTTGAGAACCTTCTCCAGGATCTGGCGGGTGTAATCCGCGTCGGAACGTTGCAGTTCTTCTTGAATATCCTTGGTGAAACGCTGGAAATCCTTCAGTTTCTGCTGGTAGTCCCGCTCTTTCTCGGCGCGCGCCTGCTCGGAAAGAAGGACCGCCTGCTTCTCCAGTTCATCCTTGAGTTTCTGCAGCTCGGACTTCTTCCCTTCGATGGTCCCTTCGTAATCCTTGACCTTCTTCGAAATCGTCTCCTTGGCCGACTTGCCCGCCTGGGAGAAGTTCAAAGCCTTCTGCAGATCGACGAAGCCGATCTTGTCGCCGGCCGCGAAAGAGGAAGTCGCCATTGCCAGGAGGCCAACCAGAATCAACCCAACCATTTTTTTCATACCAGATCTCCTTGCTCTTTAATAGAATTTGCCAATTGAAAACTCGAATTCCGAGGTATCTTCGTAGTCCATGGGGTCGAGGTTATACCCCCACTCCAGGCGCAGCGGTCCCATCGGACTCATCCAGCGCAGCCCCGCGCCGACACTGTAACGCATTTCGGAAAAATATTCCTCATCCTCACCCCAGGCGTTGCCGCCATCGAAGAACACCACCCCCTTGAGCCCCGCATCCTTGAGAATCGGAAAAAGATATTCGATGTTGAAAAAAGCGGCCTTGTCGCCACCGGTGAACTCGTCGTTGGCTAAATCGTAGGGACCGACTTCGCGGCTCTTGAAGCCGCGCAGGGAGTTGAGGCCGCCGAGGTAAAAGCGTTCGTCGACGGGGATCTCCTCGCCGCCGAGTTGCGAGATATAGCCGACCTGGCCGTGGACGGAAAAGACCGTGCTCCAGAAAACCGGCCAGAAATGGCGGTAGTCGGCGATGTACTTCACGAACTTCTCGTCGCCGCCGAGTCCGGCGAATTCGACGGAACCTTCCGCGACATAACCGGTCGTCGGGTCCATGTGGTAATCGGTGGTGTTGCGGGTGAAGGAAGAGAGTAACGAAGAAACCAGGACCTTGCCCTTGGCTTCCTCATCCTTGAGGGTCTGAGTCGCCGTATCGTCGACGTCGGAGATTTCCTTCTGCTCAAGACGGTAGGTGAAGAAGGCGCGATTGTCCTCCCCCACCGGAAAACCGAGCTTGACCGCGCCGCCGGTCGCATCGCGGGTGAAGTCGTTCCATTCGCGGTTGGTCCGATAGAGATCGAAACCGAGCGCCAGGTTCATGTCGAGAAAATAGGGGTCGAGCAGGCCGATCTGATAGGTCGTGCTCTTGCCGCCGAAGGAGCCGGCGAGGTTAAGTTTCCAGGATTTACCCAGGAAGTTGTCCTGGGAGATGGAGCCCTGGCCGATGACGCCGTCCACCGAGGAATAACCGGCGCCGAGACTGAAGGTTCCGGTCGGACGCTCCTTGACGTCGACATTCACCTCCATATGAGAATCATCCGTCCCCTTTTTGTTGGTGAGGTTGACCTCCTCGAAGAAACCGAGATTGTTCACCCGGCGCCGACTGTCCTTGAGCTTGGAGGCGCTGTAAAGCTCACCTTCGGTAACCTTCAGCTCACGGCGGATGACCTTGTCGCGGGTCTTGGTGTTGCCGGCGATGTTGATGCGATCGATGGTAACCTGGGAACCTTGCTCGACATCGTAGGCGACATCGATGAGCAGGCGCTCGCCATCAACTTTGGTCACCGGCGTCACGTTAACGTAGGCATAGCCCTGATCAGCATAGAGATCGCTGATAGCCGTCACGCTTTCGCGCAGCAGCTTGCGGCTGAAAACCTCCTCCTCCTTGAGCAGGGACAGGTTGAGGATATCCGCCTTGTCCTTGAGCAGATCCCCATTGACATCGAGTTTGCCGACCTTGAACTGGGGTCCTTCCTCGACCTCGATGAGGATATCCATGTGCTTGTTGTCGTCCGTGAGCTTGGCATGGCGCTGCCGCACCTTCACCCGCACATGGCCGACATTGTAGTAAAGATCGGCGACCCGTTCCAGGTCGTCCTTGAGCACGTCCTCGTTGAACTTGCCGCGCCCGGTCATCCAGGACAGAAACCAGCGCTCACGGGTTTCCATGGCCTTGCGCAACTCTTTGTCGGTGAAGACGGTGTTGCCTTCGAAGCGGATGAGATCGACCAGAACCTTGTCCCCCTCCTTGACGTCAAAGGTGACGGTCGCCTCGTTGCGGTCGTCGATCTCGACCCGGGAGGTGATTTCCGCGGCGTGGTAGCCTTCCTCGCGATAGGCTCCGCGCAAAGCTTCGACGCTTTTGTCGACCAGCGCCGGATCGTAGATGTCCGGGGTTTTCACTACCGCCAGGCCGCGCAGCTTGTCCACCGAGAACTCGTCGTTGCCGGCGAATTCGACTTTGCGCACCAGGGGGCGTTCCACCACGCGGTAGATGAGCAGAACCGCGCCCTCTTGCTCTTCGATCTCGGCGCCGACATCCTTGAACCGGCCCATGCCGAAGATGGCCCGCAAGTCCCGGTCGACCGTCTCTGGCTCATAGGCCGCGCCGGCCTTGGCCGCAAGCAGTGCTCGGATTGCCGACTGTTCGACCCGAACGGCTCCCTCGATGCGAACCTCGCCGATGGTCGTCGCGGCGGACCAGGCAAGGGATGGCAACAGCAGCAGGATTGTCAGCAGTCGTAACAGCATTCAAGATCTCCAGGAGAAACGTAGCAAGATAAAAATCGCGGTATTATAAGTTAATCCATGGCGCCGTGCAAACCAAAAACCGGCAAGCTCATCGGCGCCGTTAGCGGGAGCTCAAGAAGCCAGACGCCCGTCGACCATGTGCAGCACCCGGTCGAGACGGCCGGCCAGGGTTTCGCTGTGGGTCACCACCACCATGGTCAATTCCCGGGCCTGGTGGATCTCGTCGAGCAGGCGAAAGATATCGCCGGAAGTGCCGCTGTCCAGGTTGCCCGTCGGTTCGTCGGCCAACAGCACCCGCGGGGACATGACCAGGGCGCGGGCAATGGCCACGCGTTGCTGCTCGCCACCGGAAAGCTGCCCCGGCTTGTGCTTGAGCCGGTGGCCGAGGCCGACCTCCCCGAGCAATTTCGTCGCCATGGGGATGGCTTCGCGGAAACTCTTGCGCGCCACCAATGCCGGCATCATGACGTTTTCCAGGGCGGTGAACTCGGGGAGGAGCTGATGGAACTGGAAGACGAAGCCGACGGTGCGGTTGCGGAAACCGTCGAGGGGCGCCCCCTTGAGAGCGAAGATATCCTCCCCGTCGAACCGTACCGTCCCCGAGGTCGGCCGGTCGAGGGCACCGAGGATGTGCATGAGGGTGGTCTTGCCGGCTCCCGAGGTGCCGACCACGCCGACCCGCTCCCCCCGCTCGATACGGAGGTCGATGCCGCGTAAGACCTCGACGCGCCCGTCGATGGTACCGAAACTTTTGTTCAGTCCTTGCGCTTCTATCACGTCAGTTCTCGCTCACTCATAACGCAGCGCCTCGGCGGGGTCCATGCGCGCCGCCCGCCAGGCCGGGTAAATGGTAGCCAACAGGGAGATGCTCATGGCGACGATGACCACGGCGATCACATCCTGGGAATTGACCACCGAAGGGAAGTGATCCATGCCGTAGACCGCCTGGTCGAAAATACGCAGGCCGAAGGTCCCCTCGATCCACTTGATGATCGGGTCGGCATTCTTCGCCAGCAGCAGACCGAGGGCGGTCCCCAGGGAGGTGCCGAGGGTGCCGATGATGCAGCCTTCGAGTACGAAGATGGCCATAATGCTCCGCGAGGTCGCCCCCACCGAACGCAGTATGGCGATATCCTTATGTTTTTCCATGACCACCATGATCAGGGTGGTGGCGATGTTGAAGGCCGCGACGAGCACGATGATGCCGAGAACGATGAACAGGCCAAGCTTCTCCAGCTTGAGAGCCGAGAGGAAGGAACCGAAGAGATCCTCCCAGGAACGCACCACATGCGGATAGGCGAAAACGCCGCGCAGTTCCTGAGCCACCGACGTGGCGTGGTCGAAGGAATCGACCTCGATCTCGATCCCGGAAACCCGTTCCCCGGCGTCGATCAGCAGTTGCGCCTGGGGCAAAGCCATATAGGCGTAATAGGTATCGAGAAAACCGCCGCGCCGGCTGGTGATGGCCACCACCCGGAAGGGTTTCATCTTGGGGATCATGCCGAAGGGGGTGATGGTGAACATGGGCGGAATGACGTTGATCACATCCCCCACCGCCACGGCAAGAGTGGCCGCCGTATCGATACCGATGACCAACCCGGGCAGCCCCTCCCCTTCCGTGAAGACCAGGTCCTGCACATCCCGGGCATCGACGGTGAGAAAAGGCTGATCGAAGACCTTATTGCCCCGTTCCACCCCTTTGACGCTCACCGCCGCCACGTTGTTGCGCGACAGGAGCATCGCCTCCTTCGAGACGTAGGGGCGGGCCTCCTTGATCCGCGGCGAGGCGGCCAGCGCCTGCTCGATCAACTGCGGATAGCCGGAGATCTCCTCGCCGTGCTTCTGGACGAGGATGTGGGGGATGTTGCCGAGGATCTGCTGACGGACGCCGTCGTGGAAGCCGGTCATGACCGCGAGAACGACGATCAGAGCCGCAACCCCGAGGGTCACGCCGGCAATGGAAATGAAGGAAATGACCGAGATAAAGGTCTGCTTGCGCTTGGCCCGCAGGTAGCGCAGACTGACGAACCACTCGTAACCCATGAATATTTCCGTGAAGGGTGAGGAGTAAGGGGTGAGGCGACAGGAAAAGGGTCACCCCCTTCCCCTCACGCCTCACCCCTCACTGTAATTACTTGCTTTCCGGACGCAGTTGGGGAAAGAGGATCACGTCGCGGATCGAAGCGGAGTCGGTGAGCAGCATGACCAAACGATCGATGCCGATCCCCTCCCCGGCCGTGGGCGGCATACCGTATTCGAGGGCGCGGATGTAGTCCTCGTCCATGGCGTGGGCCTCCTCGTCGCCAGCCTCCTTCTCGGCCAACTGCTTGATAAAGCGTTCCTTCTGGTCGAGGGGATCGTTGAGTTCGGAGAAGGCGTTGGCGAGCTCGCGGCCGACGATGAAAAGCTCGAAGCGGTCCACCACCTCGGGATTGCCCTCGTTCTTCCGCGACAGCGGCGAGACTTCCGTGGGGTATTCGGTGATGAAGGTCGGTTGCCAGAGCCTGGGCTCGGCCACCGCGTCGAAGAGTTCGGTGAGCAGTTTGCCGTAGCCGATGTTTTTGTCAAATTCCAGGCCGAGGGACTGGGCGTAAGCGTAGGCGCGGTCGCGGTCTTCCAGCACTGCCGGATCGACCTGGCCGTACTTGACGATCGCTTCCTTAACCGTGAGCCGGTCCCAGGGGGGAGTCAGGTCGACGCTCTTGCCGCCGTAGGGGATGACCAGGTCGCCGCAGACCTGCTTGGCGATATGACAGATCAGCTCCTCGGTGAAATTCATCAGGTCGTGGTAGGTAGCGTAGGCCCGGTAGAATTCCATCATGGTGAATTCGGGGTTGTGCNNCGTTGCGGAAATTGCGGTTGATCTCAAAGACCCGCTCGAAGCCGCCGACCACCAGCCGTTTAAGATAGAGTTCCGGCGCGATGCGCAGGAAAAGGTCCATCTTCAGGGTGTTGTGATGGGTGACAAAGGGCTTGGCGGTGGCGCCGCCGGCGATAGGCTGCATCATCGGCGTCTCGACTTCGAGAAAGTCGTGGCGCACCATGAATTCGCGGATCAGGCCAATGATGCGGCTACGCTTGAGAAAGACCTCGCGCACACCGGGATTGACGATCATGTCGAGATAGCGCTGGCGATAGCGGGTTTCTACGTCGGTGAGACCGTGCCACTTCTCCGGTAAGACTTGCAGAGACTTGGTCAGCAGACGCAGGGCATCGGCGCGCAGGGAAAGCTCGCCGGTCTTGGTCCGGAAGGGGATACCGGAGACGCCAACGACATCGCCGAGGTCGAGCTTGCGAAAGACCGCGAAGGCGTCTTCGCCGATATTATCCCGACCGACGTAGACCTGCAGTCGCCCCTTGCGGTCCTGAATCTGGATAAAGGCGGCCTTGCCGAAATCGCGCCGGGCCATGATCCGGCCGGCGACGACGTAGCGCTTATCGCAGCCTTCCAAGGCGGCGGCATCGTCCTCTTCGTGGGCGGCGGCCACCTCTTCCGAGGTATGCGACACGGGAAAATCGTTGGCGTAGGGATTGACCCCCGCGCCCCGCAACTCATCCAACTTGGCCCGCCGTTGTAACAAAATATCGTTCAGATCTTCCATAATATTCATACCTTTCATCCCGACTTCACAAGCGGGCTACATTATACCCCGCACCCGGGCAAGTCAAGGGCAATCCCGCCCGCAAGGGGCGGTTACGGCTATTTACGGCTCAGGAGATAAGCCTCGATAAAGGCATCGATATCGCCATCGAGCACGGCATCGGTATTACCAACCTCGTAGCCGGTGCGATGGTCCTTGACCAGCCGATAGGGGTGAAGCACGTAGGAACGGATCTGGCTGCCCCAGCCGATTTCCTTCTTCTCGCCGGAAATGGCCGCCGACTCCTCCTCCTTCTTGCGCACCTCCAGCTCGTAGAGGCGGGCCTTGAGCTGTTTCATGGCCACCGCCCGGTTCTTATGCTGGGAACGCTCGTTCTGGCAGGCGACGACGATGCCGGTCGGCATGTGGGTGATGCGGATCGCCGATTCGGTCTTGTTGACATGCTGGCCCCCGGCGCCGCTGGAGCGGTAGGTGTCGACCTTGAGATCCTTGTCGTTGATCTCCACTTCAATATCGTCCGACAGCTCGGGAAAGACGAAGACCGAGCAGAAAGAGGTATGTCGACGGGCGTTGGCGTCGAAGGGAGAAATCCGCACCAGACGGTGAATGCCGTTTTCCGCGCGCAGAAAACCGTAGGCGTAATCCCCCTCGACGGTAAAGGTCACGCCCTTGACCCCCGCCTCGTCGCCGGGCTGGTAATCGGTGATCTCGGTCTTGAACCCTTTGCGCTCACAGTAACGCAGATACAGGCGCAACAGCATCTCCGCCCAATCCTGGGCCTCGGTCCCGCCAGCGCCGGCATTGATGCTGAAAATGGCGTTATTGGCGTCGTGCTCGCCGGAAAGCATGCGGGCGAACTCCATCCGGCCGATACGCTGTTCCAGAACCGGCAGCAGCTCACGCACCTCGTCGCGGGTCGCCTCATCCTGCCCTTCCTCGCCCAATTCGACGAGAACCTGCAGATCCTCCAGCTCCCGATAGGCCTTGCGGTAATCCCCGACCACTTTTTGCAGAGAATTCCGTTCCTTCAGGATGACCTGGGTGCGGTCCCCCAGGTTCCAGAACTCTGGCTTGGCGATCTCCGCCTCCAGTTCAGCAGCCCGCTCTTCCTTGACCTCAACGTCAAAGATACCTCCTCAGCTCGTTGAGCTTGCCTTTGAGGAGGGTCAAAATCTCTTTTTCATCACGAAACATGGGCAGTGTCTCCTTGAACTCTCAAATATTAAACTGGCGGGGAGTATAACGAGATCCCCGCTGTTCCTCAAGATTTCTTCCCGAGTCCGGCGGTTCAGGGATAGCGGCGACGGGTGCGAAGCAGCCAGTAACCGGCCAGCGCGCAGAGCACAAGGGCCGGCAACTCACCGATGCGCTGGTAGAGGGTCGACTCTCCACCGAGAACGACCTTGCCCCGCACCACTGCCGGGGTGAAGAGCTCGGAGCGAGCGACGACCCTTCCTTGCGGATCGATCAGGGCGGAGATCCCGGTATTGGCCGACCGCGCCACCCACAAGCGGTTTTCCACGGCGCGAAAGCGGGTCATAGCCAGATGCTGGTAAGGGGCCGAGGAACGGCCGAACCAGGCATCGTTGGTGATGTTCACCAGCAGACCGCTGCCGCTACGGGCGTAATCCCGCGCCAGTTCGGGAAAGATCCCCTCGAAGCAAACCAGCACGCCGAGCTTGGCATCGCCGATCGGCAGAGGATTGACCGTCCCCGGAGAGAAGTCGCCGATCCCGGAAACCAGCTTGTCGATAAAGGGGAGAAAGCGCCCGAGGGGGACATACTCGCCGAAGGGGACGAGATGCACCTTGTCGCTGCGGCCAAGAATCGCGCCTTCGGGGGAAAGCAGGAAGGCGCTGTTCAGGTAGCGGTAGGAACCCAATCCCGCCTCGTAGGCGGGGCTGCCGAAGAGCAGATGGCCGCCGGTGGCGCGGGGGATCTCCGTCACCTGGGCGGAAAGCGGGCCGGGCTCCTGAAAATAGAACGGGGTGGCGCTCTCGGGCCAGATGATCAGATCGGGAGCGCCGTCGGCGGCCGCCTCCCGGGACAGCTCCCGGTAGATATCGACGGTCTTCTGCTGATTGGCTGGGTCCCATTTAATCGACTGGTCGATATTCCCCTGGATCAGCGCCACCTCCAACGTCGGAGCGGCGGCGTCGAGGGGCTCGCGCAGGCGCCAGGAACCGTAGGCGCAAGCGCCGACCAGCAGCAGAATCCCGATGATCCCGCCGCTGCGGGAAATGGGGACCAGGCTGCGCTGGCGCAGGGCCGACCCGAGCTGAAAGACCAGGACGTTGACGAAGACCAGCAGGAAGCTGAGGCCGTGGACGCCGAAGAGGTCGGCGATTTGCAGCAGAACCTCCTGGTTTTGCTGGGAATAACCGAGACTCGCCCAAGGGAATCCGGTCAGCAGAAAGGAGCGCAGGAATTCGAGGACGACCCAGACGACGGGCAGGGTCAACAGGTACGAGAGGCCGAGCTGCTCCCGGAAACGGCAGACCGCCCAGGTGGCGATGCCGAAATAGAGAGCCAGATAAGCCACCAGCAGCACATAGGCGACCAGGGAAAAGAGCGGATGCATCCGGCCATAGGTGGTCATGACGATATTCAGCCAGTAGAGCACCAGACCGAAAAAGGCGCAACCGGCCACGAAGCCGGAACGGAAGGGGTGCCGGTCCATCACCGTCAGCAGCGGCGCCAGCCCGACCCAGGCCAGCCAGGAAAAATCCGGGCGCGGAAAGGCCAGCGCCAGCAGCAGCCCGGAAAGCAGGGATAGGGCGGCGGTCTTTCCCAACGACAAAGGCTTCATCAGGAGGCGTCTTCCTCGGACCCGTCGGGCTCGGCGCGACGCACCCGCACCTTACGGATCTTGCGGGTGTCGCACTCGACCACCGTCATGCGCAACCCGCCGTCGCGGATCTCCTCGTTGACTTGGGGCACATGGCCGAAGAGGTTGAAGAGGTAGCCACCGACGGTATCGAACTTCTCCCGGGGAATTTCGATATCGAAATAATCCTCCAGCTCCTCGATATTGAGGCGGCCATCGACCAGGACGACACCGGGGGACTCCTCCACCAGTTCATCCTCTTCGAGATCGTATTCATCCTGGATGTCGCCGACGATCTCCTCGATCAGGTCCTCGATGGTGATCAGTCCCGAAGTGCCGCCGTATTCATCGATGGCGATGGCCATGTGTACCCGCTGGGTGCGGAATTCCTGCAACAGTTCCTCGATCTGCTTCGTTTCCGGGACGAAATAGGGGGTGCGCATGATCTGCTCGATACGGAAATCCTCGTCCCGGCAGCCCCAGATGCGCAGCAAATCCTTGGCATAGATGATGCCGACGATACGGTCGGCGGTCCCCTCGTAGATGGGCAGGCGGGAATGTCCCGAAGAGATGATCGCTTCCAGTAGCTCGCCGAGGCTGGTGCTCATGCTGCAGCAGACCATGTCGATGCGCGAAACCATGACTTCGCGCACGATCGTCTCGCCAAATTCGAAGATCGAGTGGAGCATCTCCCCCTCGTCCTCGTTGATGATCCCCTCTTCCTCCGACTCCTCGATCAGATCCTGCAAGTCCTTCTCGCTCATGACCCGGCGCCGGCCGCTCAGTAGCCGCGCAATCCGCCCGAACCATGAAGTCCGTCTGTCACTCGCACTGTCGTCGTCCAAAAATCCGTTCCTCCCTGGATAAAATGAAGTAAAAACACGGCGATCCCCGCGGCCGGACAGGCCTGGAGGTCAAGGGGTGCCGCGCGAGTTCCTCTCTACATCAACAGATAGACCAGCAACGTCACGGCCACGCCGAGAGCGCCGCCGGCCACCACTTCCCCGGCGCTGTGAATACCCAGCAGCAGTCGACTATGGCTGACCATGACCGCCAAGGCCAGAGTCAGCAGGGACAGGAGGGCGCCGACCCCGGAGAGGATGATGGCGGTGGCGATGGCGAAGGAAACCGCCGCGTGGCCGCTCGGCATGCCGCCGTGCAGCGGCGTCCCCCGTCCGAAAAGAGCCTTGAGCAGCACCACGACGATGGTCGCGATCAGCACCGAGACGACCGGAAACTCTCCGGGCGGGCGACCCAACTGGTCGAGCTGCCCGCCCAGCACCGGCAAAATATAGCGGGACAGGGCGAAAAAACCCATCACTACCGCGCCGATACTGGCCACCAACACCGCGCCGGCGGCGACATCCTTGGCCTGCTTGGCCAGGGGATGGTAGCCGGGCGAGACCAGGTCAACCACTACTTCCAGAGCGGTGTTGACCAGTTCGGCGAAGAGCACCAGGGTGACGGCAAAGGCCAAAAGGATGAATTCGAGGGCCGAAAGGCCCAGACAATGGGCGAACAGCAGCACTGCCAGCGCTGCCAGGAAATGCCAGCGCATGTGCCGCTGGGTGCGCGCGGTCCAGAGTATCCCCTCGATGGCGCAGTTGACGCTCTGCAGCCAGTTAGCGGGCTTGATCGGCTCGCGCGGCGCCTCGCTCATGGCACGAAGGATTCCTCGTGCAAGAGAGCGAAGATTTCCCGCTCCCGCGCTTCCATGCGCTCGGCTTCCTCGGCGCCGCTGCGCTCATGATCGTAGCCGAGCAGATGCAGAATACCGTGCAACAGCAGAAAAACCAGCTCGTGCTCATAGGGGATGCCGGCCTCGGCGGCATCCCGGGCCGCCGTCTCGGCGGAAATCACCACGTCGCCGAGCAACTCGGGGCAGAGTTCCCCCCCCTCCCCCTCGCGCATGGCGAAGGAGATGACGTTGGTCGGCTTATCCCGCTGCAGGTAGTCGCGATTGATGATCCGGATTTCGGCATCGTCAACCACCAGGATCGACAGTTCGGCCTCAGGACATCCCGAGACGCTTAAGATCCTCCGTGCTACTTTTCGCAGGAACAGCTTCCTTACCTTTTGCTTCCTTTGTCTGTTCTCGATCTGAATCTTCACCGTTTTTCCTCTTGCCGGCATCCTTGTCCCGTTCCTTGTAGGCCGGTTCCGGGTAATCGATGCGATGGTGGAAAATCCCCGCCAGAATCCGGTTGAAACTCCTGGCGATGCCATGCAGGTCTTTCAGGGTCAACTCACACTCGTCGAGCTGACCGTCGATGAAAATGTTGTTGATGATCTTCTGCACCATCCCCTGAATCCGCGCCGGGGTCGGATCGGCGAGGGTGCGGCTGGCCGCCTCGACGGCGTCGGCGAGCATGATCAGGGCCGCCTCGCGGGTCTGCGGCTTGGGGCCGGGGTAGCGGTAATCGCGCTCGTCGATCGTGGGCATCCCCGGCTCTTCCTTGCTCTTGGCCTTGTCATAGAAGAACTTCATCAGCGCCGTGCCGTGATGCTGACGGATGATGTCGATGAGCGGCGCGCCGAGCTTGTTTTCCCGGGCCAGTTCCACCGCGTCCTTGACGTGGGACATGAGGATCAGCGCGCTCATGGAGGGGGCCAGCTTGTCGTGCTTGTTTTCCTGGCCATGTATGTTCTCGACGAAATAGAGGGGTTTGCGGATTTTGCCGATATCGTGATAGTAGGCCGCCACCCGCGCCAGCAAAGGATTGGCGTTGATCGACTCGGCGGCGGCTTCCACCAGGTTGCCGACGATCACCGAATGGTGGTAGGTGCCGGGCGCCTGGATCATCAGTTCGCGGAGCACCGGCGTATTCATGTTCGCAAATTCCAGCAGCTTGATGTCGGTGGTGTATTCGAAGAGATGCTCCACCAGCGGGATGGTGCCGGTGACGAGCACCGCGCAGAGGAAACCGCCGGCCAGGCCGAAGCCCAATTTGTAAAGGATCTGCGCGTCGAAGGACTGGCCGCTGATCAGATAGAGGCCGACGATCATCAGCATATTGACCAGCGACAGATGGAAGCCGGCACGGTAGAGGGTCGTGCGCTGCTTGCAGTGGCGCACCCAGTGGGCGGCGGTGACGCTGCCGGCCAGGGCGTAGACGCTGATATAGAGGCTGTAGCCGAAGAGCGCCCCGAGCAGCAGCGACGAGAGGATGGCGAAGACGAAAGCCACCTCGGAATTGAGAACGATCCGCGCCAGCATCGCCCCGAAGGCGAAGGGCAGCACATAGTAATAGCTGTTCGAATCGATGTAGGGGAAGGCGCTTTCCAGCGCCGAGGAAACGAAAACCCCGAGCTTCACCAGGACGAAAAGAACGATGAAGTTCACCACCAGAAAAAGCAGGTCGCGATTATCGGGAGCGTATTTGCGGATGTTGACCCGGGCGAAACGGTGGGTGGCGAAAAAGAGGACCACGATCGACAGGAAGAAGCCGATCCCGGCGACCAGGGTGTTGGAGTGGCTGCCGAACTCACTGATCCCACGCAGTTTCTTGATCTGCTCCTCGGTGACCCGCTCCCCCTCGCGGACGATCATCTCTCCCTTCTTGACCTGGAAGAGCACCGGCATGACCTCCTCGCGGGCCAACCGCTTGCGCGTCTCGGTCTCGTTCTTGTTGAAAGTCAGGTTGGGGCTGACCAGCTTGATCGCCAGCGCCTGGATCAGCCGCCGCTGAGCGCGGGTCAGCTCGAGGGGACGAAACTCCTCGCGCATGCGATCCTGGGCGTTGCCCACGCCGAGGACCTGCTGCGGTTGCTCCACCACCTGCTCCTGACGGGAGTGGAGATCGCGGACGAGGATGCCGTGCTTGGCCTCCCCCTGAAAGAGTTGCAGGTTGCCGACGATCCTCCCCTCCAGGGCCGCGACTACCGCCTTGCGGACAGGGGCCAGGTCGAGGGGCTCCGCCGTTTCCCGCGCGGCCAACTCATCCATGAAGGCCTTCAGGGCATCCCGATCCTCCGGCGTCAGCTCGATTTCGAGGAAGTTCTCCAGATCGTCGACCAAAGTCGCCGCCACCTGCGCGTCCACGAGCGCCTGCTGGATGAGTTCCAGACCCTGGGCCAGTTCATCGGCGGCCGACTGCCCCGCCCGGGAATCGTAGTCGTAGAGGGGCTTCACCGCCCCTTCCGCTTCGACCCGCTTGTTCTCGGTGAGGACCAAGTCGGGGATGAGGAGATCGCGGGGAGACTTGACATCCCGGGTAGCGATATCTCCCGGGGAATAATAATCGGGGATGAAGCCCCCCTTGGGGACGATGATCAAGGTCAGAAAAAGCGCCAGTAAAACCAGCATCAGGTAACGCTGGCTCCGCTCTTCCCGCCAGAAAGGTCGCTCGACGATCTTCGCCTTGCGACTGGGGCTATCGGATTTACTCTCGTTTTTACTCATGTCGGAGAACTGCTCGAAGAAGGCACGAGGCTCTCGCCGGCGGCGGGCCGGTGGCGCTCGTAAGCCTGGATGATGGTTTGCACGATGGGATGGCGGACCACGTCGCGGTCACTGAAAGAGTTGAAGACGATCCCTTCGACGCCGCGCAGCACCTCGGTCGCCTCGACCAGCCCGGAACGGCGGCCGGTCGGCAGGTCGATCTGGGTGACATCGCCGGTGATCACCGCCCGGCTGCCGAAGCCGAGGCGGGTGAGAAACATCTTCATCTGTTCGGTGGTGGTGTTCTGCGCCTCGTCAAGAATAACGAAGGCGTCGTTCAAGGTCCGGCCGCGCATGAAGGCCAGAGGAGCGACCTCGACCACACCGTTGGCGATCAGGGCCTGCCCCTTGTCGAAATCCATCATATCGTAAAGGGCGTCATAGAGGGGCCGGAGATAGGGATTGACCTTTTCGGCCAGGTCGCCGGGGAGAAAACCGAGCTTCTCCCCCGCCTCCACCGCCGGCCGCACCAGCACGATGCGGCTGACTTCCTTTTTAACCAGAAAGGAGACGGCCATGGCCATGGCCAGATAGGTCTTGCCGGTCCCTGCCGGACCGATGCCGAAAACCACGTCATGTTTGCGGATGGCGTCGACGTAGGCCTTTTGCGCCAGACTTTTGGGGGCGATGACCTTCTTGCGGGTGGAAACGAAGATGGTGTCGAGAAAGATGTCGCGCAGATGGGCCCGGGAATCGGCGGACAGGATGCGCGTCGCGTAATCGAGGTCGGCCGGCGACACCATATACCCGGCCTTGAGCAGGCCGTGGACCTCTTCGAAGAGGCGCCGGGCGAGAAGTACCTGGGCATCGTCCCCTTCGATGGTCAACTCGCTCCCGCGGGAGCCGACGCGCACCCCGAGCATCCGCTCGACGAGTTTGAGATTGCGATTCTGCTGACCGAACAGCAGATTGGCCAATTGCGTGTCTTCAGCCTGGAAATTGTCGCGCATGCGCTCCCGAATCAACCCTTGCCACAATAGCGGAATGCCTGAAAATAAAGGCAGACTTTAACATCTTCCCCAGGGCAAAGCAATTTCTTTCCCGGCCCGGGTTCTTGCGCGTGCGCCACGGCGGAGGAAAAGAGGGTTTAAATTTCGGCATCCTGTGCTATAAGTAACGCGCCCGTGCGGGGCGCGGCTAATTAGAACTCAACCTTTCTTTCCTTGCAAGGGGGTCTTACATGAGCGAAATCATTGATATCTACGCCCGGGAAATTCTCGATTCGCGGGGCAACCCGACCATCGAAGTTGAAGTCTTCCTCGAAAGCGGCGTCATGGGCCGCGCGGCGGTTCCAAGCGGCGCTTCCACCGGCGAGCGCGAGGCGCTGGAGCTGCGCGACGGCGACAAGGGGCGTTACCTGGGCAAAGGAGTGCTCAAGGCGGTGGATAATGTCAATGAAATCATTGCCGAGGCGCTGATCGGCTGGGAAGCCTCCGACCAGGCTGGCATCGATCGCAAGCTGCTCGAGCTGGACGGCACCGATTTCAAGAGCAACCTCGGCGCCAACGCCCTGCTCGGCGTCTCCATGGCCTGTGCCAAGGCCGCCGCCGAAGACGCGGGGCTGCCCCTCTATCAGTACATCGGCGGCGCCAACGCCAAGGAACTCCCCCTGCCGATGATGAACATCATTAACGGCGGCGCCCACGCCGACAACAACGTCGACATCCAGGAATTCATGGTCATGCCCGCCGGCGCCGGCTCCTTCAAGGAAGCACTGCGCATGGGCGCGGAAATTTTCCACGCCCTGAAAAAGGTCCTCAAGGCCAAGGGCTACAACACCGCCGTCGGCGATGAAGGCGGCTTCGCACCCAACCTGAAGAGCAACGAAGAAGCGTTGCAGGTGATCATGGAGGCGATCAAGGAAGCTGGCTACAAGCCGGGTGAAGACGTGTTGCTGGCCCTTGATGTGGCCTCCTCGGAACTCTTCAAGGATGGCAAATACCGCCTCGAAAATGAAAAGCAGCCGGTCAAGACCGCCCAGGAGCTGGTCGATTTCTACGAGGATCTGGTCAACCGCTATCCGATCATCTCCATCGAAGACGGCATGGCGGAAAACGACTGGGACGGCTGGAAGCTGATGACCGACCGCCTCGGCAACAGAATTCAGATCGTCGGCGACGACCTCTTCGTCACCAATACTAAGATCCTCAAACAGGGCATCGAAAAAGGGATCGCCAACTCGATCCTGATCAAGGTCAACCAGATCGGCACCCTCACCGAAACCCTCGAAGCCATCGAAATGGCCAAGCGCGCCGGCTACACCTGCGTCATTTCCCACCGAAGCGGCGAGACCGAGGACACCACCATCGCCGATCTGGCCGTCGCCGTCAACGCCGGCCAGATCAAGACCGGCTCCCTCTGCCGCACCGACCGCATCTGCAAATACAACCAGTTGCTGCGCATCGAGGACGAACTGGACGACGTCGCCCTCTTCAACGGCAAGGACGTCTTCTACAACCTGCGCAAACGCTAGTCAGCAAATCCTCGTGACGAAAAAAAACCCGCCGGGCGCGCCCGGCGGGTTTTTGTGTTTTCCGTACAGTGACCGACTTTAAACGGGTGCCAGATCCGTCTCCCCCAGCACCTCACGGACGTATTGACGCAACAGCCCAAGATGCCCTTCGTCGGCCCGGGCCAAGGCCTGCATCATCTTCTTCAGACTTTCATCCTTGAAGGCCGCGCCGGCGACATGGGTACAGAGGAACTCCCCTTCCAGACCAAGGGCCAGGCGCAGGGCCTCGCGCACGCTCAAAGGGCGCTCCTTGATCAGATGCAGGATATTTCGCGCCCGGGTCAACAGCACCTCGACCTTCTCTTCGGGAAAATCCTGATTTTCAAAGACATGGCGCGCCGGCAGGCGCAAAGCAAAGCGGATCTGACCGGCATGGTCCCGCTCATCGCGGGCCATTTGCCGCCACAGAGCCGCCAGCGTTTCTTCCTCCGGCAGCTTCTCCGCCATGGCTTCGTAAATCTGGCCGACGGTTTCCTCGATTTCAGCGCAAATATTCAGATAACGACGCATCGGCCGATCCTCTCTTTCCAGGGGTTCATTGCAACCGTCCGCAAACCCACCTAGCCTTTCAGCCGCCGCAGATCCTCGATCACCTTACGGCTCGCCTCGCGGCGCTGTTCCATGGCATCGAAGATGCGTCGGATCATGTCGCTGACCGAGGCGACCGCCTCTTCGATATTGCGGGTATTGCACTTCTGACGGTCGGTGGCCAGCGCCATGTCGTCCGTCATGTTCTTCACCTCTTCGATGGAATGGACAATATTGCGAGTGCCGTCGGCCTGCTCCCTGGAAGCTGTGGAAATGTGGTTGGACATCTCGCCGACCCGTTCGATGGAGGCAGTGACCGACTCGACGCTGCGCGACACTTCCTGGGTGGCGCCGCGAATGTCCCGGGTCATGGCCATAGCCGTCCCGGCACTGGAAAGAATCTGGCCGAGGGACTCGTCCATCCCCTCCCCGAGCACCATCCCCTCCCGCACCAGCTTACGGGTCTTGGTGATGTGCGCCACTGACTCCCGGGTATAATCCTGCAATTCCTCGATAATACGGGTGATGGCGCCGGTCGACTGGGCGGTTTCCTGAGAGAGCGCGCGCACCTCATCGGCCACCACGCCGAAGGAACGGCCGTGCTCGCCGGCCTGGGCGGCAATAATCGCCGCATTGAGGGCGAGAAGGTTGGTCTTCTGCGTCACTTCGGTAATCACCGTGGTGATGGTGTTGATCTCTTCACCCTTGAGGGAAAGGAGTTCGATGGTCTTGACCGCCTCCTCGACGGCCTGGGAAATTCCCTGCAGACCGGCGATCACCCCGGTGACGGCGCGGGCGCCGCTTTCCGCCTTGGCCTTGACCGTTTCCGACATTTCGTGGGAGCGGGCGCCGCTCTCCTCCACCGATTTGATGGTGGCGGCGATCTCGGTCATGGCGGCGATGGAGCTCTCCATGAAATCGGAGAGCTGAGCGAGATTGCCGGAAACCTGGTCGATGGAGACGGAAATTTCCCCAGCGGCACTGCGGGTGGCATCGACCGCCTCGCGCACGACATCGGCGGCGCTGGAAATATCGACGATCGCCTCGCTGGTCGATTCGGTGGCGTCTTTCAGGGAGCGGTCGAGTCGCTCATGTTCAGTGCGGTACTTGCTGAATTCGGCGAAGGTATGCTCCAGTTCGCCGGTCAGGCTTTCGACCGCATCGAGCAGATTGAGCTTGTTCAGGCTCGAGGCGACCTGGTCGGCGAAGAGCTTGACCGTATCCACATCGGTATCGTCGAGGGCCTTGCGCTTGAGCTTGTTATCGACACCGAAAAGGCCGATCACCTCGTCGCGCACGATGATGGGGCAGAGGATGAAATTTTTCGAGCGCAACTGAATGATATCCGAGCAGGGGGGGCGCAGATGAAAATCGGAAGGCATCCGGGCGATATCGTCGACCAGCAGGATCCGTTTTTCCTCGACCGCCTTGTAGAGGGCCCCGGCCCGTTCGTCGAGGGGCAGGCTGACGCCGGGGAGGATGTCGCCGGCCCCGCGGCTGGCGAGAAAATCGAGGCCGTCGCGGCGCTCGTTGACCATGAGGATGTTGACCCGGTCATAGCCGAGGATCTCGTGCAGGCCGTTGGCGGCCAGGCGCAGGATCTCGGCGACATTAACCGATTTCTGGATGTGGGTGTTGATAGTGTGGAAATTTTTGAGGCTGTTGTTCAGATCGAGAAAACGCCGCTCGAAGGTCGCTTTCTGTTCGGCCACCGTGCGGTTGAGCTGGTCGAGGCTGTGCGCCCGCTCCAGCACCTGCTGGGCGCCCCGGCCGATAAGAAAACCGGTGACGCCGAGGACGACGGCGGTCCCCGCCCCCATGTAAAGAAAGAGCGCCAACTGCTCGCCGCTACCGGCGACCCCCTCGCGTACCTGCGCCCAGAAACCCTGACCGTCCTGCCAGAAGAGCAGCAGGCGCAGCAACTGCCAGCCAATCGGCGCGCTGATCCCGAGGCAGAGGCCGCAGATCCCGAACAGCCAGGCCCGATCGATTCGCGTCGCCGCGTTTTCCTTGTTCATGCCCTACCCCCCTTGTGAATGCCGTCCCGTTTTCCTGCGTTGGTAAATAATGAGCCTAACCAGCCGTCGTCCGGGCGTCAACCATAACCGGACGCACCGAAGATTTCATACCGCGCGAAAGCGCCTAGCGCCCGACCATGACGCCGAGATCTTCGGCGGTACGGATGAGTTCTCCCTGGGGATCGACCAGGTTGAGTTCCCCCACCGCTTCCTCGATGGCGACCGCTTCCACCCGCCGGCCGCGCAGGGCGACCATCTGGCCGAAACATCCCTGCTCCACCAGCTCCACCGCCTTGGTGCCGAAACGGGAGCCGAGAATCCGGTCGAAAGGGGAAGGCGTGCCGCCGCGCTGGACATGGCCGAGGACCACGGTGCGCGTTTCGATCCCGAGGCGCCGGGCGATCTCGGCGGCGACCCACTGGCCCATGCCGCCAAGCCGCTCCACCCCCAGGTTCTGATCCGCCGTGAGTTGGACGATCTTCCCTCCCCCGGCGGGAAAGGCCCCCTCGGAGACGACGACGATGGAGAAACGGCTCCCCCTCGCCTTGCGGGCGAGAATCGCCTGGCAGACCTTCTCCATGTCGAAGGGGATTTCCGGAATGAGGATGACATCGGCGCTGCCGGCGATCCCCGATTCCAGGGCAATCCAACCGGCGTCCCGGCCCATGACCTCAACCACCATCACTCGGTTGTGGCTTTCCGCGGTGGTATGCAGTCGGTCAAGGGCTTCGGTCACGACACCGACGGCGGTGTTGTAGCCAAAGGTGACGTCGGTGCCGCGCAGGTCGTTATCGATCGTCTTCGGCACTCCGACCATCGGCATGCCCTGGTCGTTCAGCTGCCGGGCGATTTTCAAAGTGCCGTCGCCGCCCACGGCAATCAGGGCTTCGGCGCCAACCTTGCGGAAGTTCTCCACCACCCGTCGGGAGACATCCACGAGCTTCACCTCGCCCCCTTCCCGTACCGGATAGGCGAAGGGATTACCGCGATTACTGGTGCCGAGGATGGTCCCTCCCCGGGGGAGAATCCCTTTGACCGCCGCCATATCCAGGGGAATGATGCGCGGTCCGTCCACCAGTCCGTCAAAGCCATCGGCGATCCCCAGCACCTTCCAGTTCCGCTTGAGCACCGCCGCCCGCACGACGCCACGGATGACCGCATTCAACCCCGGGCAGTCGCCGCCGCCGGTCAAAATCGCAATGGTTTTCATGGAGTTATCTTCCTCATGTTAAAGTTGTTCGAAAAAGCCGGCCAAGGCCGCCGCGCCGAGGATTCCGGCCTCGTCACCGAGTCGGCCGGGAACCACGGCCAGCCGCCGTCCGGGCACGGCGAAGGCGTGCCGCCGCAGTTCCCGAAGGATGGCCGGATGCATGAGATCGAAACTGTCGACGGCACCACCGGCAATCACCGCGCCGTCGAGATTGAGCAGATTGGCGATCCCGCCTAAAACCTGACCCAGATACCCCCCGGCCTCTTCCAGCACCGCCAGGGCCAGGGCGTCCCCCTGACGGGCCGCATCTCCCACCTGGCGGCTGGTCAGTTCGGCAGCGGCAATTTGCGCCAGCGCACTTGGCTCCCCGGCGTCCATCCGCTCCCGGGCCAGTACCGCCAGCGCCCGGGCCGAGGCATACTGTTCGAGACAGCCGCGATTGCCGCAACCGCAAGGGCGGCCATCGGGAACCACCGTCCAATGCCCCACTTCCCCGGCGGCGCCATCGGCTCCGAGCCAGAGCCGCCGGCCGAGCACCAACCCGCCGCCGACGCCCGTCCCCAGGGTCATCGTCAGAAAGGAAGTAAAGTCGCGCCCAGCGCCAAAGAGAGCTTCCCCCCAGGCAATGGCGTTGGCGTCGTTGGCCACCACCACCGGCAACTGCAGCCGCTCGGCGAGATCGACCGCCAGGGGGCGGCCATCCAGAGCCGGGAGATTGGGGGAGGTCACCACCGTGCCGTCGGCAGTGATCAACCCCGGTGCCCCCATGCCGACCGCCGCGACCATCAACCCCAGGGCACGCCCCTGCCGGAGCAGCGCCTCGATTCCTTCGGCGAGTTCCTCCAGCCAGGCAGAGTAGCCGGCCGCCATCCGGGTCGGACGCCGGGACATCGCACCGATGCGCCCCTGCCTTCCGACCAGGGCGGCCCGGCAATTGGTGCCGCCAAGATCGATGCCGATGGCCACCGGCGTCACTTCGGACCCCGTTGTTCGGTGGCGATGGCGAGACGAGCGAAGCCAGTGGACTTGGCCAGGTCCATCAACTCGACCACCTGACCGTGGCGCGCCTCCTTGTCGGCGAGAAGGAGGAAAGTCATATGCTCGGTTCGTTCCTTGAATCCTTCGAGATGGCGGCGCAACGCGGCCGTGGTCACCTGGGTTTCGGCGAGGAAGATCTCCCCCTCCTTGGAGAGGTAAATCTTGACCTCCTCGGCCTCGTCCTTGTCGCGCTGGGTCGAGGCCTCGGGGAGTTTGATGGAAAGACCCGGGGTTTCGATGAAGGTGGTGGAGATCATGAAGAAGATGAGCAGCAGGAAGACGCAGTCGACCATCGGCGTCATGTCGACTTTCGGCTCATCCCGCCCCTGGCGTTTACGGAGAAAGCCCATGTCAGTTGCCCAAAAGGTCGACGAGGCGCAAACTGTATTCCTCCAGCTCCAGGGCGATGCGCTCCACCCGACTGGTCAGATACTTGTGCAGCAGGATCGTGGGGATGGCGACAGAGAGCCCGGACGCCGTGGTGATCAGCGCCTCGGAAATGCCGCCGCCGAGGGTCGCCGGGGTGCCGGCCCCCTGCACGGAAATGACGGTAAAGGCCTCGATCATGCCGAAGACCGTGCCGAGCAGACCGAGTAGCGGCGCGATGGTGGCGATGGTCCCCATCAGCCCCAGGTATTTTTCCAGGGGGGCCGTTTCCCGGCTGCCGACTTCCTCGACCACGGTCTTGAGATGGTCGCGGGTGCGGCCGGCGGCGCGCAGGGCGGCGATGAAGATGCGCGCCAGGGACGAGTCGTGACGCTGACAAACCACCAGCGCCTCATCGATGTGCCCGCGATGGGCCAGGCTTTCGACCTCGCGGGAAAGCTGCTCGATACCGCGCCGGGCCTGGCGGAAAGTCCAGATCCGTTCGAGAAAAATGGCCAGAGCCATGACCGAACAGAGCAGGATCGGGTACATCAGGGGGCCGCCCTTTTGAAACAATTCCAGCATGCCGAAAAGATCCTTTCAAAGCCGCAGATAAATTCAAAAACCAGTTAATATTAGGATGTTTCAGACGGGGAATCAAGAAAAGCGTGGCCCCCGCGGAGACAAATCGGGCGAAAAAGAGACGGAAGGCCAAGCTGAGGCGGCGACGGCAGGGCGTATCGGCGCAAGCCGGTCAGTCGATGGAGATGATCGACCCTTCGATGCGCTCGCCAATTTCCAGGAGGCCGACGGTGTGACGGGGGGCGTCCCGGCGGTCGGTGGCGCTGCCGGGATTGAACAGCAGCAGCTCCCCAACGCGATGGCAGGCGGGGAGATGGCTGTGGCCATAGACCAGACAGTCGAGGGAAAGCCCCTGGAACTCACGCCGCAGGCGCTCTTCGAGCTGAAAAGACGAGCCCCAGCCGTGGGCCAGGCCGATGCGGAAGCCCCCCAGGGTGAGGATTTTCTTGATGGGGACGCCGGCCACCGGAGCATCCATGTTGCCGCGCACGGCATGCACTTCCCGTTCACCGAAAAGGTCGAGAAATTCGGGGAGCCCGACATCCCCGGCGTGAATGATCGTCGTCACGTCGGCGAAGCAGCCGGCGCAGAGCTTCTCGGCCAGCCGCGCCCCCTGGGCCAGGCTGCGGATATGGGTATCGGAAATCACGCCAACTTTCAGCATCATTAAAATCCTGATTCAAACGTCATGATCCTCGCCACAACTTGTCGAGCTGCCGAAGCCGGGAGACAGACAAGAAGCGAGACGAAGAAAAACCGAAGGGATACGCTAGAAAAAAGCAAACAGGGTTTGAATTTGGCCGTTTCCCCTTGACAGGCCGAGCCGGTCGGTTCTATTTTTGTCTTTACTTTGACTAAAATTTCAAGAAATCCAACAAGCGTTTAGCCGCCCGCGCGAAACGTACGGGAAAAAACTTCCGTCCGACTGGAAAAGCCCGTTTCGTCAGGCTAACCTATTAAACAACCCGCCATCCACCACCAGGGAGACAGACCACCATGTCGAAAAAACAAGACGCGCTGGATTATCACAGCTCCGGCCGCAAAGGCAAGATCGAAGTCATCACCACTAAACCCTGCGCCACCAGCCGCGACCTTTCACTGGCTTACAGCCCCGGGGTCGCCGAACCTTGTCTGGAAATCGAAAAAAATCCCGACGACGCCTACAAGTATACCGCCAAGGGCAACCTGGTGGCGGTCGTTTCCAACGGCACCGCCGTCCTTGGCCTGGGGGATATCGGCGCCCTCGCCGGCAAACCGGTCATGGAAGGCAAGGGCGTTCTCTTCAAGCGCTTCGCCGACGTCG
>DIVU01000171.1:33570-35046 GCA_002423365.1 Desulfuromonadaceae bacterium UBA6124
CGGCGGCATCAACCTGGAAGACATCAAGGGCCCCGAGTGCTTCTATATCGAAGAGAAGCTCAAGGAAATCATGGATATTCCGGTTTTCCACGACGACCAGCACGGCACCGCGATCATCGCCAACGCCGGCTTGATCAACGCCCTGGAGACCGTTGGCAAGCAGATCGGAGATGTCAAGATCGTCGTCAACGGTGCCGGCGCCGCCGGCATCGCCTGCGCCAAAATGGCACTGACCCTGGGCGCCGATCTTAAAAAAATGATTCTCTGCGACACCAAAGGGGTCATCTACAACGGCCGCAGCGAGGGGATGAACCCCTACAAACAGCGCTTCGCCACCGACCTGCCAGCACGGACCCTGGATGATGCCATGGTCGATGCCGATGTCTTCTTCGGCGTTTCCTCCAAAGGGGCCCTGACTCCCGCCATGGTCAAGTCGATGGCCAAGGATCCGATCATCTTCGCCATGGCCAACCCCGACCCGGAGATCACCCCCGACGAGGCCAAGGCGGTGCGCGGCGACGTCATCATCGGCACCGGCCGCAGCGACTACAACAACCAGGTCAACAACGTCCTCTGCTTCCCTTTCCTCTTCCGCGGCGCCCTCGATACCCACGCCCGCGCCATCAATGACGAAATGAAGATGGCGGCCTGCCTGGCCCTGGCCAAACTGGCTAAGGAAGATGTTCCCGACTCGGTGCGCAAGGCCTACGGCGGCGTCGACATCAAGTTCGGCCGCGAGTATCTGATCCCCAAACCCTTCGATCCCCGCGTCCTGTTGCACGTCGCCCCGGCGGTAGCCAAGGCGGCCATGGAGAGCGGCGTCGCCCGCTTGCCCATCGAGGATCTCGACAAGTATCGCGAGCGCCTGGAAGCCCTGCAGGGGCGCTCCAAGGAGATCATGCGCGTCCTCATCAACAAGGCCCGCTCCAATCCGAAGCGGGTGGTCTTTCCCGAAGGGGATGAGGATAAAATCCTGCGCGCCGTGGCGATCATCCTCGACGAAGGGATCGCCGTTCCGATCCTCCTCGGCGATGTCGAGGTAATCCGCACCCGTGCCCGGGAACTGAACATCGACCTCGGCGATACCGAGATCATCGATCCCCGGCAGTCGGAAAAAACCCCGGGCTACACCGAAGAGCTCTTCGCCCGCCGCCAGCGCAAGGGCGTGACGTTAGCCGAGGCGCGGCGCATGCTGCGCAACAACCGCAACTATTTCGGCGCCATGATGGTCGAAAAGGGTGATGCCGACACCATGCTCTCCGGCATCAACGCCCACTATCCCGACACCATCCGCCCGGCATTGGAAATCATCGGCAAGAAGGAAGGCCTTTCCCGGGTTCACGGCATGTACATGATGGTCACCAAGAAGGATGTCGTCTTCTTCGCCGACACTACCGTGACGATCGAGCCGACCGCCGAGGAACTGGCCGAAACGGCCATCCTGACGGCGGAGAAGGCCCGGCATTTCGAGATCGA
>DIVU01000189.1 GCA_002423365.1 Desulfuromonadaceae bacterium UBA6124
TCAATCTTTTTGCCTATACCGGAGCTTTCTCCGTGGCTACCGCTTGTGCCGGTTCCGGACGGGTAACCAGCGTCGATGCATCGGCCCCTTATCTCAACTGGGCCGAGGAGAATTTCGCGGCGAATCGGCTCAACCCGCGCCGGCACGAATTCATCGTCGATGATTGCCTGGAGGCTCTCCGTGCCCTGCGGCAACAGAGGCGGCGCTTCGATGTAATACTGATGGATCCCCCCTCTTTTTCCACCACCAAGAAGAGCCGTTTCACTACTCGTGGTGGCACCGCGGATCTGGTCGCCGCTGTGCTGCCGGTGCTGGAGCCGGGGGGGATGCTGCTGGCGTCATCCAATCATCAGAAAGTGGATGTCGCCGATTATCTCAAGGAGTTGCGGCGCGGAGCCTTACAGGTGGGGCAGGGATTGCGGGTAATCCGCATCGCCGGGCAGGGGGAGGATTTCCCCTTTTTGACGAGTTTCCCCGAGGGGTGCTACCTCAAATATGTGGCGGCGGTGCCGACGGCGGGTCGTTTCTGAGCGGCTTGAAGACCTCATGGTAGAGGAAACTGTTGCCCACCAGGTCGGTTCGGCCAGCCAAAGGGTGGCTGTTCGGCAGGATCACGAAGGGGCGCGATTGCTCGCCGCCGACCGATCCATGCCCCCCGACCTGGTCATCAAAACAGGCGATGCGTTCGCCATCGTAGGCGCCAAAGAGAACCAGGTCGCCGCAGGCGTCATCGAGAGCGAAGGCGACTAGGCGTGGCCAAAGGGTCTCGGGTTCGCCGTAGGGACGGAGAAATTCCAGCTCCTCCGGGGCGGGTACGCATTCCCGGGAGCCGACTGTTCGCCCGCCGTCGTGATAGCAGCAGATCTCTGAACCTTCTCCTTGTGCCAGAACGAAGCCGATCCCCTGGTGCTGACTGAGGAAGCGCAGCAGTAACGGTTGCTCCCTCTCGACTTCCGCTGCGGTCAGGCGATGCCCGTGGCCGGTGATGTAAAGATGGGCCAGGGAACTGGAATAGGTGATGACCACGCCGCCTTCCTGATCGATCTTGATCGTTTCCGGTACCAGGTCGTGAATTTTTTTTTGCAGTAGTTTTTTGGTCGTCCGATAAATCCGGTCGCGCCAGTGGCTGGGGCGCGTATCCAGTTCCGCCCGAAGATAATCGAGTTGAACGGCCGTGAATTCCAGCGGTCCGCTGGAGACGGCGGCCCGCTGGTTTTTTTTCAGAAAGGCGCTGATGGCATCGCCGAGAGTGGCGCCAAAGCGGTTGTGAAAAGGATAGCCGGGGGTCTGCCCGTGGTCGGAGAGGACGACCAACTGGTAATCGGCGCCCGCGGCATGGCGGACCATCCGCAAGATTTCGCCGATGCGTTTGTCGGTGTGACGCAAGCTTTTTAATGCCGCCTGGGAGCCGGGGCCGAAGTGGTGGCCGAGTTCGTCGTAGCCGCTGTAGGTGGTGTAGATATAAGGCACGCCCACATAGATGTCGGCCAACACCCCCAAAGTCTGAAGTTCACGCAATACCACGTTGCACAGCACTCGGATCAAGGGGAAGAGCCCCTCGCTCACCCGCCAGGGGCGGGTTCTCCGGTAATGCCAGCGCTCGTAGCTGTCGGTGACGTATTCGACCAGGGTCGCTCCGATCATGCGGCAGATGCGCAACGGATGGAGCAAGGCCAGAAGCATGAAGCGCAGGCCGCCAAAGCGCCCGAAGAGGGTCTGGGGATGAGGGGAGGAAACGGTGAAAACACTGCGCGCCGCGCCGCCGTCGATAATGTTCGAATAGGAAGAACCGCCGTCCAACAGCCCGGTCTTGTCGTGAAAGAGTTTTTCTCGAAAATGCTGGACGTGGTCGGGGTCGTTGCAACTGATCAGTTGCCCGGTGGCTCTTTCGAACCAGCGGAAGGCGGGGATGCCGCCACTGTCGCCGTAAAATATCGCGGCTTGGGCGGCCGGAGTGGTGCTGGGCAAGCCGGCTTGATATTCCAGAAGTACGTGCCCTTCATCAAGATAGCGCCGGGCATGGGGCATGTAGCCCAGGTCGAGAGCCCGGCGCAGATGCGGGGCCGAAAGGCCGTCGATCTGCACACCGACGAATCCTTTACGGGCGCCCGAAGCCTGGCGTTCCCGACGTTCCTTTCGTAAAAGATAAAACTTGAATCCGTAATAGGCCCGGTAGAGTTTTCCGAACCAAGAGAGCTCAGTCATGTTTGGCCCTGTGGAAAAGCAAGCAGAACAGTGTATTAAAATGACTGTAGCACAGGGCCCAAAGGCAACCAACGAAAAAGCCGGAATTCGATGAATTCCGGCTTTTTCGTTGGGATGGCGAGAGTTGTGCTCGGTTATTCGGCAACCCGACTGACTTTTTCGATCGTCACCGCTTCCACGGGAACGTCCTGATGAAAGCCTTTGTTGCCGGTCTTTACCTTACGCATGGCGTCGACGACCTCCATACCTTCGATGACCTGGCCGAAGACCGCGTAGCCATATCCCGAGGGGGTTTTCGACTGATGGTTGAGGAAGGTGTTATCCACCAGATTGATGAAAAACTGGGAGGTTGCGCTGTCGACCACCTGGGTGCGGGCCATGGCGATACTGCCGCGCGTGTTGGTCAGGCCATTGTCGGCCTCGTTTTTGATCGGTGCCCGATTCTTCTTCTCCTTCATGTCCGGGGTCATGCCGCCCCCCTGAATCATGAAATTGTCGATGATCCGGTGGAAGATGGTCCCTTCATAAAAACCCGCATCCACGTAGTCGAGGAAATTCTGCACGGAGATCGGGGCCTTTCCCTGGTTCAGTTCAATTTTAATGTTCCCCATGGAGGTTTCCATCAGCACAACGGGGTTTTTCTCTTCACTCATAGTCGTATTCGCTCCTTGGCTTGGGCTTGATGAGATGCCTCGAAATTTAACAGATGAGCCGTGGGGCGTCAATGAAGAGTGGCGGTCTGAAAACGAAAAAGCCCCGCCGGTTTCCCGGCGGGGCTTTAATTGGTCGAACAAGTCGATTATTCGCAGAGATCGATTTTAATGTCCCAGTTCTTGATCTTCATGGTGCCGTTCTGGGCCAGGTTCAACTGCATCTTGAAAGCGCGGTCGAAGAGCTGGGGTTCATGGCCGACACCCTTGGCCAAGGTTTCTTTCTTGGCCATTTCGAAGTAGTCGGTGAGGATCGGTTGGTACTCGGGATGAGCGCACTTCTCGATAATGAGTTTGGCGCGATCCTTCGGGGCCATACCGCGCAAGTCGGCCAGCCCCCGCTCGGTGACCAACACGTCGAGGTCGTGCTCGGTGTGGTCAATGTGCGGCGCCTTGGGCACGACGCAGGTGATTCCGCGGGGGTCAGTTTTGGACGGACGGGTCGATGGCGAATGCATAATTTTGAGGTAGCCGTTACGCAAGTAGTCGCCGGAGCCGCCGAGGCCGTTGATCATCCGGGTGCCGCCGACCAGGGTGGAGTTGGCGTGGGCGTAGATGTCGAACTCGACCGGGGTGTTCATGGCGATACACCCGAGACGGCGGATCGGTTCCGGCGCGTTGGAGATCGACAGGGGACGCAGTACGCACTTGCCGAAATACTTGTCCCAATTGTCGAAAAAGCGAGGGAATCCCGGAGTTTCCGACAAGGACAGGGAACAGGCCGAGGCGTAATTCAGTTTTCCGGAATCGAAGAAGTCGAGCATGGTGTCCTGGAGAACCTCAGTGAAAACCGACAGATTCCCAAAGGGGCCTTTGGCCAAGCCGCCGACGACCGCGTTAGCGATGGAACCGACGCCCGATTGCAGAGGCAGCAGGTTCTCGGGGAGGCGGCCGCGCTTAACTTCATGGGAGAAAAACTCCATGATGTGACCAGCAATCGCTTCGGAGGTGTCATCTTCCTCTGCAAAAGCCCGACCCTTGTCGCGGCGCTTCGACTCGACCACGGCGATAATTTTGTCCGGATCGCAGGGGACATAAGGGGTGCCGATGCGGGTGTGTGCTTCGGTGATCAGGAACGGCGCCCGATGCGGCGGCTTCTGCTGCATGTGGATGTCATGCATCCCCTCGAAGGAGGGTTGTCCGGTGTTGA
>DIVU01000014.1:0-994 GCA_002423365.1 Desulfuromonadaceae bacterium UBA6124
TCGGTCAAAAAGAGAAATCCGCTGCATCAGCATACACAGTTCGTGATAGCCGTCCGCACGCTTGCCCAGAACATGCAAACAGAGATTGATTTTAGCCGGAGCCGACCACACCTTTTCCACCAAAAACCCCCTTCGGAAAGTTCGGTAACTTAAAAAATCCGTTAGTCGATGTCAAGTGTCGAAAGCAGAAAAGGACCGCGGATGCGGTCCTTTTCTGTATGCAACAACCCAGGTCGAAGCCTGTAAAAACCGTCGCTCCCTACTTGGTCTTGACCGGCGGATCGTGAGGATCCAGATGGCAGGTCAGACAGTCGGGGAACTTGGTGTGCAGCGCAGCATTGTGCGGCGCATCGCCGTGACACTGACTGCACTTGGGAATCATGGCATGCTGCTCATGGCAGGCCACGCACGAAACCTGGGCATGCTTGCTCTGGCTGCCGGACCAAACCCCATAGACGCTGGAATGGCAACCGGAACAGGTTTTCAGCTCGGTCTTCTCAGTGAAGACAATCTGCCGAGGCTTGTGCACCGGATGACAGGGCAGACAGCTTTCCAGCGGCTGCTCGGGGTAGTGCCCCTCGTGGCAAACGAAGCAGGACGGGATATTGCCGTGACGCTCGCTGTGGCAGTCGACACAGGCCACCATGGTGTGCTTGCTCGGGAACTGCTGAAGCTCGCCGGCCGGACCGGCATGACAGGAAGCGCAGTTCTGGGTCAGGCGATCGGAGAGGGGCACACCCACCGGCTTATGAGGATTAGTGTGACAGGACAGGCATTCGGTTTGCGTCGGGCCGTGCGGCAGGGTATGACAGCTTTCGCACTTGGGCATGATTTCGGCCCAGTTATTGCGATTGGGGTTGTAGGCATGGTAGACGACGTGACACTTGACACAGTCGAACTGATGACGGCCGCCCTCGGTCTTGAGCGCCTGGAAGTAGGAGGTGTGACATTGACCGCACTGCGCGGTGGTCATGCTCTCAACGGGCGCGTCGTA
>DIVU01000014.1:1007-4635 GCA_002423365.1 Desulfuromonadaceae bacterium UBA6124
TTGACACAGGAAATCGACAACATCACCAGGGCCATGACCGCCAATAGCGTTATGGCTCTGCAACCCTTTTTCTTCTCTCTCTCCATGGAAACCTCTCTTTCGCTTCGCGACATTTGAAGTGCGCCTAAGGCGCCCACATAGAAAATAATCGAACAGCCACCGGCGCATGCGGGTGACTGTTCGATCTTGACACGATTTATTTGTTCAGATCATGGGCGATGCTGTGGCAATCACCGCAATTGGGGAACTTCTCATGGATGCCGCCCGCATGGGGAGTACCGTGGCAATCGGTACATTTGGGAACCATTTTGTGCCGCTCGGTATGGCAGGTCACGCAGGCAACATCCTTGTGCTTATAGGGGCTGGCCATCAGCAACTGATTGGCGGTCTGGTGGCAGGCGGCACAGTGGGAGTTGGCCGTTTCCGCGCCATAGGTCACGGTCGCCGGCATATGTGCCTTATGGCAGATACCGCAGTCGGCCTGAGTCTGTTGCGCCGAATGGGGCTCATGACACTTGACACACTCGGGAATCACACCATGCTGGTCAGCATGACAGAAGCTGCAGGCAAGCAGTGTATGCTTGCTCGGATTGGCATCCAGCTGCGCTTTCTGCGAATCATGACAGGAGAGACAGGGAGCGGTCATATCCCCGGTCAAAGCGATTTCCAGAGGCCGATGCGGATTATGGCAACTGGCGCAGTCCGGCAATTCGTAATGGGGCTTGCCTTCATGGCACACGCTGCACTCAGGGATATTATCCGCGACCTTGGGCGGATGGCCGACATGGCAATCCTGACAGGAAACGGCGGTCTGATGCTTGGCTCCGGCGGCGGCAATATCGGCCGGTTCCTTGTCATGACATTTGACGCAGTCGCTGCTGGACAGAGCGGACTCCTGCGCCAGCGCATTCCCCGCAAAAAGCAACAGAGACAGTCCACCCAGGACCAGTAGTTTACAACCCAAACCCTTCTTCATCGTACCTCCCTTTCAACAACTCCTTAGATAAAGTCCCAGGCTCCCGTCCCGAAAAAGACGCATGTCCATCGGGCACTGGCCAGGAAAAATGTTTAGTCTTGGCCAGATTATGGCCAATGTCGGCACATTAGAGCGTGCCGATACTAGCAAAAAAGGGCAGGACTGTCCACCGGTAAATCTTGCCCTGAACCCGACGGCATCCCGGCGTTAAAGGGCTATTTAATCACTGCCTCGATACGCTTGCGCACTTCGTCTATTGTGTGTCCGCCGATCAGCAATCGCTTATGGCGGGAGCGCTCCCCGGCGATGAGCAGGACATCCCCCCGGGGAACACCCAAAAGTTTCGCGAAATACTCCCGACACAGCTCGTTGGCGGCACCCCCCACCGGCGGCGAAGTCAGCCGGACCTTGAGGGCACCGTCCCGAATCTCCACCAGTTCGTTCTTGCTCGCGCGCGGCTGGATCCACAGGTGCAAGACGACGCCGGCGGACTCCTGGCGGGCAAAGGGGGTCATCAGAAACCTTCGAGCTCCAACCTGTCATCCACACCCGGACACTTATCTCCCGTCACCGAAATCGCGCCGCCCTCCAGTTCTTCGCGCTTTACTCCCGCGACCGGCAGCACGTCCAGATCGAGCAGGCGCATATGGCTCTCCACCAACGCCCGCAATCCGGCCTCGAAGGCGATCTTCTGCCGCTTGACCTCCTGAATCTCACCGACCAGCTGAATGCGCCGGTCCTCGGCGTCGCGCACGATCCGTTCGGCCCGAAGATGGGCGTCTGCGATGAGAATCTCCCCCTCGCGGCGGGCGTTGTTCTTCATATCCTCAGACATCTGCTGCGCCGTCATCAAGGTCTGTTTGAGTGTAGCTTCCCGTCCGCGCATCTCGTCCATGGTCGACTTTGCGCGCGCCAGCTCCTCCTTCAGACTCTGATTGAGCCGGGTCAATCGCTCCAGTTCATCGGATATCAGTTCGAGAAAGTGATCGACCCCGGTCTTTTCATAACCAAAAGGGCGGGTTTTGAAGCGGTGCTGCTGAATGTCGATCGGGGTGATGCTCATACCCGCTCCTGGTTAGAGGCTGTACGCCACCCGTGTCAGAATGATCATAACGATCCGCTGCAAAAGAAAAACCCCGAACAGCAAGATAATCGGCGAGAAATCGATCGCGCCTAAACTGATCGGCAGAGCGCGGCGGATACGATTCAGGAGGGGGTCCGTGGCGCTGTGCAGAAAACGTACGATCGGGTTGTAGGGATCGGGATTGACCCAGGAGATAATCGCTCGGGCCACGACAATATAGATATAGAGGGTCGCGATCAGATTGAAAACCTGGGCAACCACCATGATCAGTTCACCAAATATTCCCATGCGCATCTTCCCCCGTGAAATCAGGCACAACGAGCGGTTATCAAGTGGTCTTTTATACAGCAAGCGACGAAAGGGTGTCAAACCCTTTCCCCCCGGAGACGTCGAATCCGAAACCGTTGTGATGACGCCGATTAGGATTTTGACTTTCCCCCTAAAAACCGCTAGATTGAGCGGCCATAAGGACGCACCGGACAGGGGCGATTTTCAAATGACCACAAAGGGGAACCCATGAAACGCACTCACAACCTTCGTATTCGCCGCACGGCGCCGATTATCGCCCCCGCCGACCTGAAACAGGTCTTTCCTCTTTCGGAACATGGCGCCGAGTTCGTTTATCAGGCCAGGGAGCAGATCACCAACATTCTCAACCACAAAGATCCCCGGTTGATGGTGATCGTCGGCCCCTGCTCCATCCACGACCCCAGGGCCGCCCTCGAATACGCCGAACGCCTCGCCCGCCTGAACCGGCAACTTTCCGACCAGCTTTTCCTGGTCATGCGCCTCTACTTCGAAAAGCCTCGCACCACCATTGGCTGGAAGGGGCTGATCAACGATCCCGACCTCAACGGCACCCACCAGATCTCCAAGGGGCTCGGCGTCGGCCGCGGCCTGCTCTGCACCATCACCGATCTGGAACTTCCCGTCGCCTGCGAAATGCTCGACCCGATCACCCCCCATTACCTGGCCGACGCCATCAGCTGGGGGGCGATCGGCGCTCGCACCACCGAATCCCAGGTCCATCGAGAAATGGCCAGCGGTCTTTCCTTTCCCGTCGGTTTCAAGAACGGCACCGACGGCAATCTGCAGATCGCCATCGATGCCATGAACGCCGCCCTGCATCCCCACAACTTTCTCGGTATCGACAATGACGGTCGCAACGCCATCGTCTCCACCGCCGGGAACAGCGACGTGCATATCGTGCTGCGCGGCGGCAACCATGGTCCCAACTACCAGGCCGAGGACATCCGTCGCACCGAGGAGATGCTCGGCAAGGCCGGCCTGCCGATCCGGATCATGGTCGACTGCAGCCATGCCAACAGCAACAAGGATCACGAAAGACAGGAAGCCGTCCTCAAGGATGTCATCGAACAGATCGGCGCCGGCAATCGAAGCATCTGCGCCGTTATGGTCGAAAGCAACCTCGAACCCGGCAATCAGCCGAGCTGCGAGGATTTTTCCAAGCTGAAATATGGCGTTTCCATCACCGACAAATGCATCGGCTGGGCGGATACCGAGCGGATGCTCCGTTACGCGCACCAGACCCTCAAGGGCTACGGCGG
>DIVU01000014.1:4693-6028 GCA_002423365.1 Desulfuromonadaceae bacterium UBA6124
ACTCCTCAGTTTTTTGGCGCATTCCCCTGCAAGACCAAGCGAACATCGTCGACGTTGACCTTGCTGATCTTCTTCCCTTCCCGCTCGACCCGCACCAGGCCCTCTTCCACCCACTGCGTCAGACGTCCCCGCCCGATGCCGAACTGCCCTTCGATCTCCTCAGGCGTGTACCAGGTTTTCATTAAGGCCATAAGCACCCCCTTTCTTTCCCGTTGACAAACCCCTCACAGCGAAGGTCCAAAAGCCATTCTCGGCACCTGACTTGCATACCGTTTAGTTCTTTACAAAGGCAGCGGAACCATTTAGATTGAAAAAAATCATTGAACCCTAACCAACCATGCTGAATCTATGGAAACTTCGGTATTAGTTATCGATGATTCACCAGGAGCCCGTCACCAGATTCTGGACGGGCTGAAGGCGGCCAGTCTTTTCCAAGTCTATCATGAGGCGGAAAGTGTCATCGACGGCTTCAAGATCGCCCTGGGCGAACCCTTGGACGTGATTCTTTGCGACCTCGACATGCCCGGCATGGATGGATTCAAGTTCCTCAGCATGATCAAGACTCGCAAAGAACTGCAGGATATTCCCGTCATTTTGGTCACCGGCGTCAACGACCAGGATAGCAAGATCCGTGGGTTGGAGCGGGGCGCCAGCGATTATCTCACCAAGCCCTATGACCCTGCCGAACTCATCGCCCGGGTCAAGGTACAGCTGAAAATCAAAACGCTGCAGGACAGCCTGAAGAAAAGCAATCAGGCGCTCATGGAACTGTCCAATACCGACCCCCTGACCCACCTGAGCAATCGGCGTTTCCTGATGAAAACCCTCGAAAAGGAATTGCAGCGCTGCGAGCGCTCGCAGAAACCGATGGCCTTGATCATGGTCGACGTCGATCATTTCAAGCCGGTGAACGACACCTACGGTCATCAGCAGGGGGATGTCGTCCTGCAAACCCTGGCCGATCAGATGAAGGCACACCTGCGCGATTACGATCTGGCTGCCCGCTTCGGCGGCGAGGAGTTTGCCCTGGTCCTGCCCGAAACCGCCCTGGCCGAAGCGGTGCAGGTCGCCGAGCGTCTGCGTGTCGCCATCAGCGAACTGAGAATTCCGGCGGGTCACAATGAAATCCGCCTGACCATCAGCCTCGGCGTAGCGACCTATCCCCACCCCAAGGTGCGCACCGTCGACAATCTCATTCTCGAAGCGGACCGCGCCCTCTACAACGCCAAGGAAAAAGGGCGCAACCGCGTCGAAACCATCTTCGGCTAATCCAACTTCTCACGCCCACAGATCACGGGCACGCCGGCTCTCCCCTTCATTGATGACCCGAATCGC
>DIVU01000014.1:6055-26692 GCA_002423365.1 Desulfuromonadaceae bacterium UBA6124
CCGCGGCACCTTGAGTCGCCGCATCTCGCTCCCGACCAACACCTCCCGCTCATCGAAAACGATCGCCTTCTCGCCAGTCGGGCAATGCTCCTCACAAACCAGACACTCTTCCCCTCGGGCAAAGGGCAGGCAGCGGTCCGTATCGAAAACAGCGATGCCGATCACCGCCTTCTGCTTCTCCGTCAGATTCAGCAGCCCGATGGCGCCGGTCGGGCAGACCTGGCCGCAGAGGGTGCAGTTGTATTCGCAGTAACCGATGCGCGGCACCAGCAAGGGCGTATAGAAGCCACTCAGGCCCGCCTGTAGCAGCGCCGGATGCAAGGCGCCGCCGATACAGACCTTCATGCATTCGCCGCAGCGGATGCAGCGGCGCAGAAATTCGGCCTCGGCCAGCGAGCCGGGGGGGCGCAGCAGATAGGGGTCGCGGTTCCAGAGATTCGGCGCGCTCCCCGCCACCGGCGCCACCAAGGCGCCGGCCGCCAGGGACGTCACCAGTCCGCGCCGGGTCAGATCGACCCGTCCGGCAGCCGTTGGCCGTGAACCCAGGGTGAAAACGACGCGATTGGCGGGACAGAAGCCGGAGCAATCGAAACAGAGCAGACACTCATTACGGCGATGCTCTGTGTCGGTAACGGCACCGCTGCGACAGTCGCTCAGGCAGCGTCGGCAATCGTCGCACACCTTCGCCGGCACCCGTGTCACCAGGCTGCGCCGGGAACAGAGGCCGAGCAAGGCGCCGAGCGGGCAGAGGTTCTTGCACCAGAAGCGGCGTTCGACCCGTTCCAGCAGCAGAATCCCGAGAAAGATGGCCAGGGTCAGAAGCGCTAGTTCGTAGGCGGGGGGATGAAAAGCCAGCAGGTGATCGCGAAAGAGGTCATAGGAGCCGTTAACCAGCAGGGAAACGAGTGGAACAGAAAGCTGATAAAAAAAATCGAAGATCGAGTTGGCGACCAGATTGAAGGCCGGATTGAAGGAAAAAGTCAGACTGCGCAGGAATATCGACAGGGGATCGAGCAGACCGAAGAGCTGCACCCCGAAGAGAGCCGCCGCGGTCATGGCCAGCAGTAGATAGTATTTGACCCGCCGCCAGGCGGGGCGAGGGCTGAGGCGGCCGCGGCCGACGAGCTTGCCGACGCCGTCGAGGGTGGTGCCCAGGGGGCAGATCCAGCCACAGAAGAAGCGCCCGAAAAGGGCGGTCAGCGCCAGCAGCAGCAATGCCGGCCAGAGCAGCAGCCAAGCGAAATCCCCCGGCGCCAGGGCATCGGCCAGGGCCGCCAGGGGATCGATGCGGAAGAGGAGGCTGACCGGGTAACGCAGGGTATCGCTCCCCCGATATTCGGTCTGCAGGAAGAGCCAGAGAAAAGCGAGCAGGCAGAGAATCTGACAAGCCATGCGGACATGGCGCCAAGCGGGAAAACGCATCAGGCCAGCCGTCCCGGGCTCAGATCGAGGCTCCCCAGACCGCGCCGGGCACCGGCGACGATGGTCGGGATCTCCTCCGGCCGGTGGCCGAAGAGGGTGGCGGCGTAGGCGTCGGCGGCGACGATGTCGGCCGAGGCGATCAGGGTATCAAGGATCCGCACATCCTCCAGACGCCCCCCTTGCGGGCCGTTGGCGACGAGAATGCGGGTGGCGTCGACCAGGGTCAGGGTCGAGTGGACCACGGAATTGATGTCGGCCAGCGACTCGGCGATATTCTGGTGCAACCGCCCGCGATTGCCGCCGATCACCCCCATGATGTTCTTCATGCCGAGGGTNNGCCGGCTGGTAGAAGGACCAGCGGGTCAGATCCTTGCCGTTGGCGATATCCAGATCCCGGTAGGCGCGCCGATCCATGTGCTCGATCTTGACCCGCTCCGATTTCATCCCCTCCACTACTTCCTGAATACCGCTCTGCACATAGCAGCGGCGGGGATCGTTGCAGGTGCGGTCGAAGACCCGCACGTCCTTGGCCCCCGCCTCCAGGCAATGCTCAATGATCGCCCGGACCACCAGCGGATGGGTATTGGCCCCCTGTTCCACCGTGCGATCCCAACCGATATTGGGCTTGACCACCACCGTCTCCCCCCGCTTGACGAAAGTCGCCATCCCCCCCAGCGCGCCGAGGGTTTCCGCCACCAGCGCGGGGATGTCCTTGCCCTTGCGCACCGCCAGTTTCGCCCCCCCCGCCTCGGCGGCCCAAGCCGGCAGACTGAGCAGATCTNNCGCCGCCGACGGCGGAGGAAACCACCGCTACTTGCAGCGAGCGCCTGACGAATTCGCGGCGATCCATTGGCGCCATGCCACTTCTCCTTTCATCCGGGTTGCGGCCGAATCAGATAAAACGCCCCGCTTTGAGAAAAGAGCGCGCCACCTCCCGCGCCCCTTCCTGGGCAAGACGCGCTTCCAGATCCTGCATGGTTTCCGGGGAGATCGCACCCCCCAACTTGTTGATCAGCCGAGCCAGGGCGGGAAATTTCTTCAGGGTGTCCTTACGCACCACCGGCGCCGCCTGTGCCGGAACCCCGGCAGGAACAACCCGCGGCTCTTGGAACCCGAGGGGATCGAGCCAGACCAGATTGAGTTCCTGGTTGTAGCGCTCCTTGACCGCCCGGTAGAGGGCCGTGGAGTCCGTAAGCGCCTCTCCCTTGAGCACGTCGAGCTGGCCGACGCCGGTATATTCCACGTAGAGATCGAGTTCCGCCTTCATCAGCGCCCCGTGGGTCGCGGCGGTATCGTCGAATTTAACCACTTTGACCGAGGTTCCGGTGCGCTCGGCGATGAGGATCGCCAGCATTTCCGCCAGCAGCTCCTGCTGCGGCGTCCCCTTGGCGCCGATCACCAGGGTTTTGCCGACACAAGCTGCGACCGGCTGGGCCAACCCCGCCAACAAGAGCAGAAGAACCCCGAACAACCCCGACATCCTTATAAAGCCAACCATGATCAGACTCCTTGTCAATGATAGTGATCGTCCGGCGCGACGGAGGTCTTGGACGCCTCGGCCTTGCCTTCGGAGACGGCCAGATTCTGTTGCAAGGCGCGCAGCAGACCTTCGGCCTGGGCGGGCGCGAGAATCACCCGGCTGCGCACCTTGGCACGCCGACCTTGCGGCTGTACATAGATGAAATCGAGGGTGAACTCGGTTTCGTTATGATGAACCAGCGCCAGATTGGCGTAGACCCCCTGGGCGATTTCATCGTCCAATTGTATTTCCAGCTTCGGCTGTTGCTCCTTCTCTTCCTGGGACATACCGACCTCGTGGTTGGAGAAATTCGACAGTGGCGGGCGCCATTCAACGGAGAAAGAGCCACTGGACGACCGTGCCAATATACAGGGCGCCGCAGCAAAGAACAACCAGCCCGGCCGCACCCTGACCAAACCGGGAAGACGAGAGAATTCCCAAGCGGGCCGCCATACGCCGCGCCGTCAGCAGGGCGCCGACGAATCCGGCAAGGAGGATCGCCAAAACCAGCCACTTGAGGAGATCCAAGGGAATCAATATCCCGGGGGGCGGCGCCAGCTGCATGACATTCATCGCCAGATAGCTCTTGACCCCGCTCGGATCCTGCAGGGCATAGGGCAGAAAGCCTGCCTTGGCATTGACCTTGACCAGCCCCATGGCGAGATGGGCAGCCAGCAGCAGAGGGAGACAGGGGAGCGCCAAGGCGCCGAGACCGGCCCGGAAGCCGGGGGCCTCCTTGGCCACGGGAAGGCCTGCGGCGGCCGGGGGCGCGGCTTGCGGGTCTCTGCGCAAACGCCCGAGCGTGAGCAGCAGCCAACCCGGCAACAAGAGCAGAACCGGCAGCGCCAGCGTCACCCAGAGGGTCGCCAGCAGATAGTAGCCGGCGGCTTCCCAACCGAGCAGCACCGCCGCCTGTTCCGGCAGCCAGAAGATCGTTTCCCGCAACTCGACGTAAAATTTGGTGAAGTTCGCGGTCAACAGCCCCAGCAGCACGAGCAGGAAAAAATTCTCCGAAACCGAGAGGGTTCCGGGGACGAGATCGGCCAGCCAGCCGCGCCCGCCGAGACGCAGATTTTGGTGGGGACAGTTGCGGGCGCATTGCAAGCAGAGCTGACAGGCGCCACTGTCGCGCACTTCCGGGGGCAAGAGATCGACGGGGCATTCCCGCCGCCAGCCATGCCAGTAGAGGATGGCGCTGCCCAGGCTCAACCGCGTCCAGCGACGCCCGCCGGAGACGCATTCGCGACCGGCACAGCCGGCGCAGACATCTTCATCCGCCACCCGCAGTTGCCAGGGCGCGACCCGCGCATAGAGGCCGAGGACCGCCCCGGCCGGGCAGAAGAGGGAGCAGAAAGCCCGTTTGCGAAAGACCAGTCCGAGCAGCAGCGCCAGAAGCAACATCAGGCCGATGAGCCGGGCGGTGTAATCGGGGTAGCGATGGATGGCGAAGAGATAGACTGCCAGCTGTAACAGCACCAGGGTCAGGGTCACCGGTACGAAGTTGTCGAGCCAGCCCGGCAGCGGTCGGGCCAGGCCAAAGCGGGCCACCACCTCGTTGAGCCAGCCGACCGGGCAGACGGCGCACCAGGCGCGGCCGAAGAAAAGGGCGAGGAGAACGACGGCGAACATCCACCAGACCCAGAAGAGCTGGGTGGTGAGATTGCTGTACATCAGCGGATCCGGCACCGCCACCCCGGGAATGGCGTGCTGATGCCAGCCCCAGGCGAGCATTCCCAGCAACAGGGCGAAGAGGCCCAGGCGACAGAGGCGCAGCGGCCAGGGGGAAAGGAGGAGCGCCCCGAGTCCGCGCCATTGGAGTAGATTCCTCAGCACGTTTGCCGCCGATCAGTGATAGATGCTGTAGGGCAAAACATATTCCCCCGTTTCGTCACGATATTTGACATGCCGCCCGGTAATCATCTCCAGGGAGCGGGCGGACCATTCCCGCACCACCGGCACCTCATCCTCCAGGGTTCTCTCCAGGGCCGTCGCCGCAATCGGCCCGCCCAGGGTGCCAAGGGCCATGGCGGCGTTCATGCGCGAGCGCCAGTCGCCATCACCGAGGGCTTCAACCAGGAGCGCCTCGGCTTGGGGATTCTTGAGTTTGCCGAGAGCCGCCAGCGCCTCCTGGCGGGCCGGGCCGGAAGCCGCCGCAAGCAGCGCCGAGAGCGCCCGGGAATCGCCGATGTCGCCGAGGGCGCGAATCGCCCCGGGTAACGCCTGTGCGGAAGCGCCGGGAAGAAAAGCCAGCAGCGGATCGACCGCCGCCTGATTGAATTTGATCAGGGAGCGCACGGCATAGCGGCGGACCTCGGCGTCGCCGTCATCGAGGGCCGGCAGCAGAAAGGGGATCCCCTCGGGAGCGCCGATTTCGCCCAACGCCCAGGCGGCGACGTAGCGGCGCGGCCAGTCGTCGCGAGCCAGCACCGCGCCGATGGGCTCTACCGCCGCGCGGACCTTGAGCGTCCCGAGGGCGGCGATGACATGCTCGCGACGGATGCGGTCGGGATCGGCGACCGCCTCCAGCAGATAGGGAACCACCGCCTCCCCCAGTTCCAGCAGCAGCGGATAGACCCGGTCGTTGACCTGCCGTTCGCTCACCCCGAGCAGCTCCACCAGTTCGCGAAAGGCCGCCGCCTCCCCGCCCCGGGCGCGCCCCTTGAGCTCTTCCAGATCGAGCGTCCGGTTGCGCTCGCAGCCCGACAGCAGCAGAAGCAGCAGGCACAGAAACGCCGCGAACCTCACCATACCTTGGTCACCCGAATGTCGACCCCTTGCAGAATCTCCTTGGCGCGCACCACCACCGCCGAGGGCTCGATCGTCCCCTGATCATAGCGGCCGTAGAGATCCCCCAGCTTGGGCGGGCCGCCGAACTTGTCCCGGGCCGCCAGATAATAGGTGCCGCCGCGCGGCAGATAGATGAGATAGCGACCGTCGGGACCGGTCTTCTCCGAAACGAATTTGGGCCGTTCGGACATCTGCACATGATCGTAGACATGCACCCGCGCCCCTTCCACCGGCTTGCCGTCGGCATCGGTGATGGTACCGGAGATGCCGGTATCGGTAACGGTGGCCTGCTCGGTCAGGCGCCGCTCGTCCCCCTCCTTGACCGGCGCCAACAGGGTCAGCTCGGCGGTTTCGCCGCGCACGGTCAATTGCAGCATCTCACTCTTGTGATCCCCGGCCAGCACCGGACCGTTGGCGTCGCCGCTGGCGCGCTTGCGGGCGACGGCGATGTAGTCTCCCTCGGGGAGTTGCAGGTCGAAACTCCCGTCCGGGCCGGTCGCCCGCGACAGAGCGAAGGCCGGGCCGTAGAGGTCCATCCCCGGCTTGTAGATGTAGAGGGTCGCCCCTTCCAGAGGGGTGAGAATCCGGCCGTTGATTCGGCCCAGCTTTTCCTCGCCCTCACCCTGCCGCTCAACGCAGCCGGGCAATGCCGCCAACAGCAGCGCGATAAGCATTGCCCCACCTCGAAACCGCCGTCCCATCGCCAAACATTTCATTGATTTCATTGTTCTCGATCTTCCCTTCCCGCCGTGCCGGGTGCCAGCAACACCAGCCGCTCCGACAGCACCGACGCATAATGTTCAAAGAGAGTATTATCCATGATCGCCAGCCCGAAGGCTACCCCCTGCCCATCGCCGGAAACGAAACGGACATCCCGGGGATCGCCCGTCTCCAGGGGGCGGCGCAGAATCACCGTCCAGCGCCCGTCCCGCCAGGTGCCGACGGCGCGGACATCGGCCCGGCTGCCGGCGGGGTGTTCGGTGAGAAAACCGGGGGCGGTCGTGCCGGGGGGAAGAAAGGTCTCGCCCACGACCTGGTCGTCCTGATCGTAAATGGGCGCATCCCCTTCGGTAAAGGGAAGCAGGCCCCGTTCCGGGGCGAGCCGGGCTCGGGAGTTTTCCTGGAAGATTTCTCCCGGCACATCCCCTTCCATGCCCTTCGCGGACAGGATGCGGTCGTCGGCGAAGCCGAAGCGCCCGGTGCGCCGCGCTTTCCAGTTCCACAGATCGAGAACCGCTTCCTCCGCCGCCAGCTTCATGCGGTTGTTGGCGTGAAAACTATCCCCATGCACCCCGAAATCCTCGATATGACAGGCCACCGCGCAGGTGAAGGGGGCGAAACGGCCGCCGCCGTCCCAGACGATCCCGAACCCATCCTCGGCGTTCCCGCCGTTGAACCAGCGCTCGCCGTCGAACGACCAGCCGCGGATATCTCGATCCTCGGTCGGGTCCGGCCAGCTCAGGCGCAGGAAAAGTTCGCTTTCGGTATAAAAGGCCCGCAGATCGACAGCCAGGGGATCGGGGAACTTGCCGCCGTGATGGCAGGAAGCCGTGGTCGCATGCACTGTATCTTCATCGATATTGGGGATAAGCCTGGGAACATGCTGCCGTCCGCCCTTGACCGTGACCTGCCGGGGCAGCGCCCGTTCCCAGTCCGCCGCCGTCGGCGCTTCGTCGAGAAACAGGGCGTAGAGGCGATCGGCGGGCAATTCCCGACAGCCGCCGAGAACGAGCGCAATCAGAAGCAGTAAACGGGAAAAACCGGTCAATCGCAAGAAAGCCTCCGGGGATATGGCCCCACGCATTCATCCACCTTCGTCAAAGAGCAATTACCATACCACGGTCGGGGCGGGAGGAACCACCCCCAATCCCCCGCCGTGGCGGCCTGGACAACTTGAGCAGACAGGTTCCTGACAGTCCCCTCCCGGGGCTGACAAAAATCCGCAAGCCGCCAATCCCCATTCCAACCGCGGCAGCAAGCGAAAGGTCGGGTCGAAACCGGTGCGAATATTGCAAAGTGAAGGATAAATTTGCCCCTGTCACCGGGCATTTTCCCGTGTATAATAGATCCCATGCGGGGATGGCGGCGCCTAGGCGCCCCGCCCTCCGGCGATTTGACCAGTCGCTGTGTCATTTTATCCGTGAAAAGGAGTCCGCCCCATGGTTAAAGCCTTTAATCTTCCAGGGATCGTCCTCGCTCTGCTGCTTGCCGCCGGGCCGGCGGCGGCCGCTGAATTTCTCGACATTTCCCAGTCGGCCGAGGTCGCCGACGACGGCCTCGGCAAAGGCATCGCCTTCGCTGATATCGACAACGACGGCCTGGTCGATTTTTACGTTTCCAACAAGGGGGGGGCGAACAAGCTCTACCATAACCAGGGAAACGGCAGCTTCGCCGACATCACCGCCGATGCCGGCGCCGGCATCGACCATCCCGGTTTCACCATGGGCAGCGTCTTTGGCGATTACGACAACGACGGCCTGATCGACCTCTACCTGGCCACCGGCGGCCAGTATGAAATCGAAGCCAACCGCCTCTTCAGAAATCTCGGCGACGGAACCTTCGTCGACGTCACCGACAAGGCCGGGGTCGGGCTCAAAGCCTTCACCTACTCGGCCTCCTTCGTCGATTACGACAATGACGGCGATCTCGACCTCTACTGCGCCAACTACGGGGTCGGCGCCAAAAACGTCCTTTACCGCAACAACGGCGACGGCACCTTCACCGACGTAACCGACATCGCCGGGGTCGGCGATCCCTCCTGGAGCTGGATGGGGGTCTGGGCCGATGTCAACAACGACCGCCAGCCCGACCTCTACGTGGTCAACGGCCGCTATCCGGCCGGGGAGCCAAACCGCCTCTATCTCAACAACGGCAACGGCACCTTCAGCGATGTCTCGCAGAAGTCCGGCACCGCCGATCCCCACTGGGGTCTGGGCGCGGCCTTCGCCGACGTCGACAACGACGGTGATCTCGACCTTTTCGTCTCCAACTACGTCGGTCCCAACGGCCTTTATCTCAACGACGGCAACGGCGTCTTCAACAACGCCTCACAGGGACTGCGGGGCGCCCATGAAGGCTGGGGCAAGGGTCCGACCTTCGGCGACATCGACCACGACGGCGACCTCGACCTCTACGAAGGGGACTGCAAACTGGCCAACCAGCTCTACCTGGGCGACGGCCGGGGAGGCTTCGACAACATCGCCGACCGCCAGCCCCAGCTCAAATGCGAAACGGTGCGCACCAAGGGAACGGCCTTCGCCGATATCGACAACGACGGCGACCTCGACCTCTACGTGATCAACTGGGGCGCCCCCAACAAACTCTACGAAAACGACCAGAACGACCGGAATTGGCTGAAGGTCAAGCTGACCGGCACCCGCTCCAACCGCGACGCCTACGGCGCCAAGGCCAAGATCTTCGACCCGGCCACGGGCAAACTGCTGGCCATGCGTGAACTGCGCTCGGCCAACGGCTTCTGCGCCCAGGAACCCCAGATGCTGCACTTCGGCCTCAAAGGCGGCCGCAGCTATGACCTGCTGATCGAATTCCCCAGCGGCGTCGACGTCAAACGGGCGGGGATCAAACCGGGCCAGACCCTCGACATCGTCGAACCGGTCCAATAAACCCAGCTATTCATGAATGAAAAAACGAGCCGCCGCCAAGGCGGCTCGTCTGTTTTCGGAACCGGACGCCGTTGACCCCATGAGCGAAACACCCGCCCTTTCCCGTCTCTGCCGGGGAATGTTCCTCCTCTCCATGGCGACCCTGATGTACGAGCTGATCCTGACCCGGATCTTCTCCGTACTCATGTGGTACCACTTCGCCTCGCTGGCCATCTCCCTCGCCCTCTTCGGGCTGGGGGCGGCGGCCCTGTGCGTGCAGCTTTTGCCCCACTACTTCCCCGCGGGCCGACTGGAAGAACTGGCGGCCCGTTACGCCCGGTTTTTCAGCCTGTCGATCCTCGCTTTTTTCGCCATCTTCGTCCTCTTCCGCCTGCAACCGCAATTCGCTTTCAAGGTTCTCTCCTTCTTTCACCAGCCCTTTTATCAACCCTTTCAACAGGGCTTTCACGATCGCGCCATCCCCGGCGCCCTGCTCCTCGGGCTGGCAGCCCTCTACCTGGTCACCGCCCTCCCCTTTTTCTTCAGCGGCCTGACCATCACCTTGCTCCTTTCCCGACGCCTGACGCACATCAACCGCCTCTATTTCTGGGATCTACTCGGCGCCGGCGTCGGCTGTCTGGCGATCATTTTCGTGCTCAAGCTGGTTGGCGGCATTACCGGCATCCTCGCCATCGCCCTCTGCGGTCTGCTGGCGGCCATGGCCTTCGCGCCGCAACGGCGACGCTTCTTCAACCTGGCGCTGCTGGCTACCTTGCTGCTCGCCGGTATCGGTAATCATCTCGGGGATTTCGCCGAGATCCGTTTCGCCCGGGGACGCTACGAGCCCCATCTGCTCTGGAGCGCCTGGAATTCCTTCTCCCGGGTCGCCGTCTACCCCGCCCAGAGCCAGGAGATGGAACACGCCTGGGGCATCTCCCGCGCCTACCGGGGGCCGATCCCCGAACAGCTGGGGATGGTGGTGGACGACAGCGGCTACACCACCCTCTTTCGCTGGGAGGGGGAAAAAACCCTGGACTATTTCCGCGCCAACCTCATCGCCCTCCCCTATGCCCTGAAACCGGAGGCGGATACCCTGATCATCGGCCCGGGCGGCGGCCGCGATCTGCTCGCGGCGCTGGCCATGGGCGCGCGCCGTATCACCGCCGTGGAACTCAACGGCCTTATCGTACAAGGGGTCAACGACATCTTCGGCGGCTTCACCGGCGAACTCTACCGCCATCCGAAAATCCGTCTGGCAGTGGACGAAGGACGCAGCTACGTGCACCGATCAAAGGAGCGCTTCGACGTCATCCAGGCCTCCGCCGTCTTCGGCCGCAGCGCCCCCGCCGCCGGCGCCTTCACCCTGGCGGAAAACAACCTCTACACCCTGGAAGCCTTCGAGGATTATTGGGAGCACCTCACCCCTGACGGAATTCTGACCATCAGCCGCTTCATTTTCGAGCGGGAGACCCTGCGCCTCGTCTCCCTCGGGCTGGAACTGCTCAAACGCCAGGGGGTGGCCAACCCGACGGCGCACCTGGCGGTGATCAAGGAACGGGGGCTGGCCAACTTCATGCTCAAGCGCACCCCCTTCACCGACGAGGAACTCGCCCTTTTGCGCCGGGAAGCCCGCGACCGGGAATTCGAAATCGTGTTGCTGCCGGATCGGCCGCCGGGGGAGGACGCCTTCGGGCAGCTCGTCGCCTCGGGGGGCAGCGATGCCTTTTACCGGGACTTTCCTTTCGACATCCGCCCCGTCGGCGACGACCGCCCCTTCTTCTATTACATGTACAAACCGGCCGACTTTCTGCGTCTGCTCACCTTCCCGGAAAAGAGCAATTTCGAGGATCGGGCGGTGCTGACCATCCGCAACCTGCTGGTGGTGGTGACGGCGCTGGTTCTCCTCTGTCTGCTCCTGCCCCTGGCCGTCAAGCGCCGGGACGATCTTCGGGAAGCCGGCAGCGGCCGGCGCATGCTCTATTTCGCCTGCCTCGGCCTCGGCTTCATGCTCATCGAAATCGGCCTGCTGCGCCGCTTCATTCTGCTCTTCGGCCCGCCGATCTACGCCCTGGCAGTAATCCTCTTCGCCCTGCTGATCTTCTCGGGTTTCGGCTCGCTGCTGGCGGAACGGATCGCCCGGGGACGGGAACGATCCGCCCTGATCCGCATCCTCTTGGCACTGGTATTGCTGTCAAACCTCTACATCTTCGCCTTGCCGCCGCTGCTCGCCGGTTGGGTCGCCTGGCCCCTGCTCGGACGGGTGCTGCTGAGCGTCGCCCTGCTCGCCCCGCTGGGCCTGCTCCTCGGCATGCCCCTGCCCCTGGGCATGCGCCTGCTGCACCGGGACGGAAGCACGGTGGCCTGGAGCTGGGGGATCAACAGCGCCACCAGCGTCCTCGGCGCGCTGCTGGCGACGGTGCTGGCGATGAACGTCGGCTTCACCTGGACTCTGCTTGCCGGGGAAGCGGTCTATGCCCTGGCGTTGCTCAGCATCTTGCTGCCGGGATACGAAAGAAAAACCTGAAGGGCGGCCTCTCGCACGCTCATTGCCTTCGCTGGAGCACGCAGAGGAGACGGAGAAAAACCAATGATTTCCCTCAGCGTTCTCCGCGTGCTCTAGTGAGCGGAGCGAACGGGCGCGAGATCGACGTTAAGGCTCAATATGAGAATTAGTCTCTATCTTCCCATCATCCTTACCCTTTTCCTCGCCGCCTGCACCCCTTCCGGAGAGACGGGGCTGGAAGGGGTGGTGCTCTTCGCCGAGAAGCCCCTGGCCGGGGCCGAGATCGAGGTCTATCTGCGCGCGGAGAAGGACCGCGGTACCCAGCCCTTCACCAGCGTCTCCAGCGACGAACAGGGGCGCTATCGTCTCAACCTGCCGCCGGGGCGCTACTATTTGATCGGCAAGAAGCAGGAGGAGACCGCCGACGGCCGTCGGCGTATGCTCTTCGGTGAATGTCCGGCCAATCCCCTGGAGGTCGCCCGGGGCATGAGCCGGGCGCCGAGTTTCAGCCTGCGCGAGATGGGGCGTGACGGCGAACTCTCCGGCCCCGCCGACACCGGCGTCAGCGGCCGTCTGACCGTCGCCGGGGCGCCTCTGCCCCGGGGTTTCATCTATGTCTACACGGAAAACGTCGCCGGGCTGACAGGCCCTTCCTACGGCGCCGCCGCCCAGAGCGGCGCGGACGGAACCTTCATTCTCAACCTGCCGCCAGGACGCTATCACCTCGTCGCCCGCCAGCGCGCCGACGGCTCCCGCGTCGGGGAAGTGGCAGGGGGGGATCTCAACGGCGCCTACCCCGGCAATCCCGTCGAAGTCCAGGCGGGGGTTATCCTCTCCCTCGGCGACCTGCCCCTGACGCCGGTGGACGGCGAGCGTCACGCCGCCCGTCGGGCTTCCGGCCCCTTCGCGGCCACCGAGACCCTTGTGCGCGGCCGGATCGTCGATGCCGACCAGCAACCGGTGACGGGAATTTCCGTCTTCGCCTATCTCGACAGCCGCATGGTCGGCAAGCCCAAATACCGCTCGGCCCCGTCCGCCGCCGACGGCGCTTTCGTCCTCTATCTGGAGGACGGCGGCACCTACTACCTGGGCGCCCGCGCCGCCTTGGGCGGGCCGCTGGAACCGGGGGAGCGGGTCGGCACCTACGACGGCGATCCGCGCCACGCCGTCACCGTCACCCGGGGGGAAGAGCGCGACCTTGGCGCCATCGTCGTGCGGGAGGTCTGGTGATGATCCGGCTGGCGCTGATCTGTTGCCTGCTCTGCCCGGGAATGGCCGCCGCCCTGAGCATCGAGCAACCGACCGTCTGGCGGGGGGAGTTGCGTTTCAGCGAAACGGTGCGGGTCGCCCCCGGCACGGCGCTGACTGTGGAAGCCGGGACAACCGTGCATTTTTCCGGCGGAGCGCTGGAAGTGGCGGGACGGCTGGAAGCGACAGAGGCCCGTTTCACCGGCACGAACTGGCAAGGGATCGTGCTTAAGGGGGTCGACGGCGACACCCGCCTGACGGATTGCCTCATCGACGGCGCCGATACCGGCGTCGAGGCGATCGGCGGTGCGCCGCGCCTGGAGCGGCTGCATCTGCGCGGCAACCGCATCGGCGCGCAACTGGGGAAAAAGAGCGCCGCCGTCCTCCGCGACAGCCGCATCGAAGAAAACTCCCGGGCCGGGCTGATCGTCAAGGACGGCGCCGCGCCAACGTTGACCGGCAACCTTTTTACGGGCAACGGCCTCTTCGGCGCCTACATCGTCCAGGCCAAGCCCCAGGCCTTTCGCGACAACCGTTTCGCCGGGCAGCCGACCGGGCTGAAGATCGCCAACCTCGGCAGCGACCCGGAAATCATCGGCAACCACTTTGAAAAAAACGAGGTCGCCATCCTTGTCGACAAGGCCGCCCGCCCGACCCTCACCGGCAACATCCTCACCGGCAACGGCATCGCCCTGCACCTCTACCGCCGCGCCGACGCGCGGGTGACGGGGAACCGCTTTGCCGACAACAAACTCGCCGTCCTGGCGGAATATTCCTCTTACCCGAAGATCACCGGAAATGATTTCAACGGCAACGAACGGGCGCTGAAACTCGCCTTTCAGTCCTCGGCCTGGGAAGCGGCCAACGGCGCTGCCGCCCGCACCCAGGAATCCCGCCAGGGAGCCTTCGGCCAAGGGATGCGGCCGGACGGCGGCGAACGCCAGTGGCCCCCGGCCGCCACGAACGGGACCATCGACGCCCGGGACAACTGGTGGGGAACGGCCGGGACCGAGGAACTGGCGACGGCGGCGGGAAAGGACAATCCCTCTTTCATTCTCGACGGCCGCGACACCCCGACCTTCCGCGACGGGAGCAAGGACTACCCCCTCGACCGGGTGCTCTTCAGCCCCTGGCGCGACCGCGCCGCAACCGGAGATTTATCGCCATGAATCGCTTCTTTTTCGCCTTGCTCCTCATCCTTTCTGGTAGCCTTTCCGCCCTGTCGGCCCTAGCCGAAAGCGGCGTGCAAGGGCGCGTCGCCTGGCGCGGCGAGTTGGTCCCCGGCGTACGCGTCCATGCCTATCACAGCATCCCCGGCATCGCTTCCGGCAAGGTGGTGGCGGTTTCCTCCCCGGCGGAACAGGACGGCACCTACCGCCTGCTTCTGCCCCCGGGCGACTATTACCTGACCGCCCGCGATTTCGACGGCGCCCCGCTGCCGGGCAAACATTTCTGCTACTACAGCGGCGCTCCGGTGCGGGTGGCGGAGGGCGCCTTCACCAACGTCGGCTTCAACCTCATCCGCATCCCCGCCGAGGCCGCGCCGATTCAGGGAGAAACGAGCGGCATCCGCGGGGAAATCAGCTTTCAGGACGATCCCCTGGAGCAGTGCTATCTTTATGTCTACAAAGATCCTTCCAAGGATTTCAAAGGTCCGGCCTATTTCGTCCAGCCGGTGGCCAAGGGGGATTTCCGCCTGCGCCTCCCCCCCGGCGACTACTACCTGCTCGCCCGCAAACGGGCCAAGGGGGGGCAATACGGTCCCATCGAAATCGGTGACCATTTCAACTACTACCACGGCAACCCGGTCCGGATCGAAGCCGGGCAAACGCGCGAGGTTCGCATCGAAACGATCACCCGCTTGTCGATGCTCGAAGAGGGGGAGAACAACGAGCCGCGCCGGATCTCGGGTCGGCTCCTCGACCCCGAGGGCCGACCGGCCGCCGGGCTGCGGGTGCTGGCCTACCGCCAGGCCGCGATGACCGGCACCCCCAGCACCCTCTCCGCGCCGACCGAGGCCGACGGTCGCTTCGACCTGCCCCTACCCGACGACGGCCCCTGGTATCTGTTGGCCCGGGAACGTCTTGGCGGTCCGGCCGAGGCCGGGGAACAGGTCGGCCGTCACGGCGGCGGCGCCGGGAAAGCCGTTTCCCTGCAGGGCAAAAAAATTCTCGATGAGGTGACCATTCATGTGGCACGGAAAACCGACCCTTAGCCTGCTGACCCTCCTCCTGCTCGCCGTCGTCGCGCCCGCTTTCGGCCAGGCCGTCTCCGGCAAGCTTGCCGGCGCCCCCCGCTGGTCGGGGGAGATCCGCCTCGCCGAAACGGTGGTCGTTCCCCCCGGCGTAACCCTGAAGATCGCCCCGGGCACCCGCATCCGCGCCGAACGCGCCAACGCGGTGCTGATGGTCAACGGCACCCTCGACGCCCGTGGCACGGAGAAAGCGCCCATCGTCTTTTCCGGTCCCGCCGACTGGGAAGGGATCTCCTTCTTCGAAGCGGCCGAGGGCGGCATCCTCGAACAGGTGCGCATCGACCACGCCGCCGTCGCCATCAGCAGCATCGCCGCCAAATTCGTCCTGCGCGGCTGCCGTTTCACCGGCAACGGCACCGCTGTCAAACTCTTGCGCGAATCCTTCCCCCTGATCGAGGATTGCCGCTTCGAAAAGAACGAGATCGCCATCGACAACGAAATGAAGTCCGTCGCCACTGTGCGCGGCAACCGCTTCAGCGGCCACAAGAAATCGGCCATCGTCGCCTCCCACGGCAGTCGCGGGGCGATCACCGGCAACCGTTTCGAGAAGAACCAGCAGGCCATCGCCCTGGTGCAGAAATACCCCGATCCGGTGGAAAACAACGACTTTATCGACAACGGCGTCGGCATCTTCTGCAATCAGACGCAAAACACCCCGACGATCCGCCACAACCGCTTCGAAAAGAACGAGACCGCCCTGATCAATTTCTCTTTCGCCTATCCCGCCGTCGAACACAACCGCTTCACGGACAACGGCACCGCTGTGCGCAACGATCAGTTCGCCTCGCCGAAAATCTTCCGCAATTTTTTCCGGGGCAACGGCACCGCCCTCTTCAACGACCGCAAATCGGACCCGGAAGTGACCCGAAACCAGTTCGAAAAGAACGATCTCGTCCTCTTCTGCGACCACTCTTCCTATCCCCTCTTCCGCGACAACAACCTGCTCGGCAACCCCCAGGCGGTGCGGCTCGGCATCTTCCAGAGCGCCGACTGGGAAGCCCGCTCGGGATCGAAGAAGATCGTCCAGGAAAAGGCGCGGCAGCTCAACAGCCGCAACCCCCTCATCGAGCGGATTCCCAGCGATTTCCGCGACCGCGTTGAAGTCGCCGGCAACTGGTGGGGAGAGAATACGGAGCGGCTGCGTCAGGCCGCCGCCGAGGCCAATCTCGACCTTTTTCACGATCGCCTCGACCAGCCGACCGTCACCTATGAAGGCTACGGCGACGAAGCCTACCGCCTCGACCAGGTGGTCTTCCAACCGGTTCTCGACCAGGCCGTCGCCGACACCTTGCCGGAGGCCCAGCCATGATCCGTCGCGCCCTCTTCGCCCTGACCCTCCTGCTGATCGCCCTGCCGGTGGCCGCCTCCGCCGCCGTCGAGGGGCGGGTGGTGCTGGGGGACGAGTCGGTGCCCGGCATCCGCGTCGCGGCCTATGCCGGGGCCGACTTTTCCGGCGCGCCCCTGGCCCTTTCCGCGCCGAGCGACGGCGAAGGCAAGTACCGCCTCGATCTCCCCCCCGGGCTCTATTCCCTTTACGCCCGAGATGAGGAACGCAAGCTCTTCGCCATCTGCGGTCGTAACCCGGTGGCGGTCGCCGGCGAAGCGGTCTGGGCCGGGCTCAGGGCGGTGACCGTCGATCCCGTCGTGATCCTGCCCTACGACGACGAATACAGCGCCGCCATCGAGGGAACGGTGCTGCTCGACGGCAAGCCCCTGGCCGACGCCTACGTCTATCTCTATCTCGACGCGAGCGAGGATCTCAAAGGCAACGGCTACCGCATCAGCCCGCCCACCGACGCATACGGCCGCTTCGCCTTCGACGGTCTGCCCGAAAGCGGCTATTTCCTCGTCGCCCGCCAACGCCAAGGGGGGGGCAAGGTCGGGCCGGTGCGGGAAGGGGACGCCCTCGCCATCCATCCCGGCAATCCTCTCGCCGCCCGCGCCGGGCAAAGCCTGCGCGTCACCTTGCATGCCGTGCGCAAGAGCCAGGAGGCCACCGACAGCGAAACCTTTGTCCGCGCCTCGGGGATGGCCATTCGCGGCACCGTCGTCGATGGCGAAGGGCACCCCGCCGTCGGCGTCCATGTTTTCGCCTACACCGACCGTGTCATCGGCCACCAGCGGCCGGCGGCCCTCTCCCCCCCCACCGGCGCCGACGGCCGCTTCACCGTCAACCTCAAAGAACCGGGGATCTACTATGTCGGCGCCCGGGAAGAATACGGCGACTCCCCCGCTCCCGGCGAACGTTTCGGCATGTACGAAGAGAGCGCCGATCATTCCCTCAAAATCGGAAAGGACAGCCTGATCGAGGATGTGGAGATCGTGGTCGAGCCGATCGAGCTGAACTAGACAAAACCAAGCCGGATAAAAAAACGGGGGTCCGCCAGTGAAGAGCGGACCCCCGTTTTTTTTGTATTGTGTTTCTGATTTCGCCGGCCTGCACGATTTATTCAACGGTCCCCGGATGGGTAGCGTTGACGCCTTGAGTCGGGGCTATGTGCGACGTCCTTCCTTCGGCAACGACACCTGAAGGAAAAGGCGTCAACAGCACCGGGATATATACGGAAAAACTAACTGGCCGCCCGTTTTGTGGTCCCTGTGGCGCGAGTTTCCTGGCGCCGCTTTCTCGTGGGCTGCTGACCGGCGATGTCCAACAGGGCCTCGGTTTCGGGAAATTCAAAGGTGCGGGATGGCGGCAGCGTCCCTTTCACAATGGCCGCGCCCTGCTTCACGCTAGCCAAAAGCCCCTGAAAGTGTTCATCTTTCATGATATTCCTCCACGACAATCTGCTTGAGTTGTCTCCGAAGTGGAACCATCTGACTCGATATGAAAGAGAGACATAATGTCACCCTCCAATTGAGTCGCCAAGGAACGGCCTATCAGAAAACGGTCTTTGTTCCGGAGACCGGGAGCAGAGGATGAAGATTCGACGGCAGCTAGGAAGCGGGAGTAGCCTTCCCATATCTTATGAGGATTCGAGTAGTTCGCGAGTCTTTGGTACTCGGGATCTGCAAGTTCATCGCAAACGCGGTAATCGTAAACCGTGAAAGTGTCCGGATAAAGAACCGTTAAAATAGCAGAGGCCATCGGCAGGGCAAAGTTCCAAGGGGCGTTGAACAACAGGAGGAAACGCTCCTCGTCTGAGCTGGCATCATGAATAGCGCAAGAAAGCCGCCGACACACTATGTCGAGGGATTTTTCAGGTGCGCCTGCTCGAAGAAGTTTTTTAGCAATAAGCGACTTCGCACGATTGGCTTTCCAAATGATGATTGAGAAGAAGTCGAAAGCCTCAATAAACCCTTGCCGATAAAAACGGGGCGAAACTTCCTCGAACAGGTATAATTCAAGGTCGTAATAGCGACAATAATCGATCATATGAACCTCTGAACCTCAAAAATCGGACCGTACAGCCGTACATTCTTGCCTGAATACATGACTCTCTACCCCCTCCGGATCCGCCAGCAATTATGAATGCGCGGGTTCCGTTCGAAATCCTTGGGGATGGTTTTTCGGGTGATGTCTTCGATGAGCAGTTCCGGCAGGGCCTCGGCGTCCATCTTGAATTTGCGGTTGTTGTTGGAGAAAATCAGCGTGCCGTCTTTGGCCAGGAGCGCCGCCGTCTGGCGCAGCAGCTCGACGTGGTCGCGCTGCACGTCGAAAGTGCCCTCCATGCGTTTCGAGTTGGAGAAGGTCGGCGGATCGAGGAAGATCAGGTCGAATTCCCCCTTGGCGCGGCCGAGCCATTCGAGGCAGTCGGCCCGCTCCAGCCGGTGGTTGCCGCCGGAGAAGCCATTCAGGGCAAGATTCTTTTTCGCCCAGTCGAGGTAGGTCTGGCTCATGTCGACGGTCAGGGTCGACGCCGCGCCGCCGAGGGCGGCATGAACGCTGGCCGCGCCGCTGTAGGCGAAGAGATTGAGGAAGCGCTTGCCCGCCGCCAGCTCGCCGAGCAGCAGCCGGGTCGGCCGGTGGTCGAGAAAGAGGCCGGTGTCGAGGTAGTCGGAAAGATTGACCAACAACCGTGCCGCCCCTTCGCGCACCTCGATGAATTGCCCCCGTTCGCCAAACTTGCCGTACTGCTCGGTCCCCTTCTGTTGCTTGCGCACTTTCAGGAAAATCCGCTCCGGCGCCGTCTGCAAGACCTCGGGCAACACCGCCATCGCCTCGCGCAGCCGTTGGGCCGCCTTGCGCTCGTCGATCTCCTTCGGCGCCTGATACTCCTGCACATGCACCCAGCTGTCGTAGAGATCAACCGCCACCGCGTACTCGGGGATGTCGCCGTCGTACAGCCGGTAACAGGAGATTCCCTCCTGTTTCGCCCATTTTCCGAGGGTTTTCAGGTTTTTTCGCAGCCGGTTGGCGAAACTGGTCGCCCCTTCACTGAGTCGCACAGGTGCCGGACCGCGATGGCGGTCGACGAAGTTTTCCGGCTGCACCTCGATGTGCAACAGCTTGCATTCGAGGGCGCCGTTGTAGAGGGTGTGCAGCTTTTTCGCCCGCAGGCCGAGCTTCTTGCCGAGGTCGACGTTGCCAGTGAAGATCGCCGCCTTCCAGCCGACAAACTGCTCTTTCAGCCGGTCGCCGAGGGTGCCGTAAACCTCCTTCAGCGCCTCGACTTCGCCGAGCCGCTCGCCGTAGGGGGGATTGACCACCAGCAGCCCGGCGGCGGATTCTCCGGATGGCGCGACCAAGGCCGCCACTTCGCGCCGTTCGACATGGATATGCTCCCGCAACCCGGCCTGGTCGATATTGGCCCAGGCGGCGCGGATCGCCTTGTGGTCGACGTCATAGCCGACGATGGTCGGAATCCGCGCCAGACCGCCGGCGCGTCGCGCTTGGGCCTCATCCATTAATTGCTGCCAGAGCGCGGCATCGTGCCCGCGCCAGCGCAGGAAACCGTAATGGGGACGGAGCAGCCCGGGGGCGATGTCCCCGGCCATGTACGCCCCTTCCAGCAGCAGCGTCCCCGAACCGCACATGGGATCGACCAGCGCCCCGCCCCGCGCGGCGATCTCCGGCCAGCCGGCGCGAATCAGGATCGCCGCCGCCAGATTCTCCTTGAGCGGCGCCAGCACCCCTTCGTCGCGATAACCGCGCCGGTGCAGACTGTCGCCGGAAAGATCGAGGCTCAAGTTGGCGATATCGCGCAGCAGATAGAGATTGATCCGCACATCGGGCCGTTCGGCGTCGACCGAGGGGCGGTCGCCGGTGCGGTCGCGGAACTGGTCGACGACGGCGTCCTTGATCTTGAGAGCGGCGTAGTGGGAATGGGTGATTTTCGAACCGGAAACGCTGGCATCGACC
>DIVU01000375.1 GCA_002423365.1 Desulfuromonadaceae bacterium UBA6124
CGGCAGGCGCGGGGGATTTTCCCCGAGCTGCTGGAGGAGATCGCCCGGCGCGAGGGCTGGCGTCTGGAGTATCGGCCCGGAACCTTTTCCGACTGCTTCAACTGGCTTGAGGAAGGGACGGTCGATCTGGTCACCGGCGTCGGCTACAGCGAGGAACGCGACTGGCTCTACGACTTTTCCCGGGAATCGGTCCTTTCCAACTGGGGACAGTTGCTGGCCAAGCCGGGGGCCAGGATCGAGTCGATCCTCGATCTGCAAGGGAAAACCGTGGCTATTGTTCCAAGCAGTATCTTCGCCACCGGTCCCAACGGCTTGCGGGAACTGGCGCGGAGGCTGGAGATTGAGTTGAATTTCCTCGAAGTTGCCGACATGTCCGAGATTCTGCCGGCGGTTTTCGACGGCCGCGCCGATGTCGCCCTGGCCAACCGCTTTTTTCTCGACCGCCTTGCCGGTGACTATCGCCTCAAGAAAATCCCGGTCCTGGTCAGTCCCATCGAGTTGCGTTTCGTCTTTTCCCTGGAATCCGACGAATCCCTGCGGCATACGGTCGACCGCCATCTCGCGGCGCTGAAGGCCGAACCTGACTCCCTCTACTATCGCAGCCTGGCCCGCTGGATCAAGGAAGACCCCACGGCGTCTCTGCCCACCTGGCTGTTGCCGACGGCGGTCGGCACGGCGGGTTTGCTGGTGCTGCTCGCCGGGTTCGCGCTGGCGACCCGCTTCCAGGTGCGGCGCAAAACCCAGGAACTGGTTCTGCGCGGCGAAGAGCTGCAGAACGAAATCGCCGAACGCCAACGGGCCGAGATCGTGGCGCAGGGCCATATGATTCGTTATCGCGGCCTCTTCGAGGGGGCCGCCGTATCGATTTGGGATGAGGATCTGCGCGGCGTGCGGCGGGCGCTTTCGGCGTTGCGTGCCGAGGGTGTTGCCGATCTGCGTCCTTTTCTGGCGGAACATCCGGAGAAAATCCTGGAGTTGGCCGGGGAAATTCAGGTCAACGACGTTAACGAAGCCAGTCTCAGGATTTTCCGCGCCCCCGGTAAAAAAGAGCTTATCGCCGCCTTGCCGCGCACCTTCGTCGAGGAATCCCGGCCGGTGGTGGCCGAAGCGCTCTGTGCCCTGTGGGAAGGGGCGGAGAGCTTCAGCAGTGAAGTCGCCATGCGCGCCCTCGACGGCACACGCCTGACGACCTTCATCTCCCTGCCGATCCCCCATGACGAAGAGGCCTGGAGGCAGGTACCGGTAAGTATTCTCGATCTCACCGACTACCAGGAAACCCGCAAGACCCTCCGGCAGCTGGAGCGGCGGCACCAGACCCTGGTGGAGCATTCACCGGTCGGCATCTTCTACGCCGACCGCCGGGGAAAATGCTCCTATATCAACCGGCGTGGCCTCGATATGCTCGGCATGGCCCAGGATTCGGCTTTAGGAGACGGCTGGCTCGCCGCCGTCCATTACGAGGACCGACCACGGGTCGAAGCCGCTTGGCGCCATGCCTGCGAAGCCCATTTCCCCTTCAAGGAGGATTTCCGCTTCGATCGCGGCAACGGCTCCTTGGCCTGGGTCATGGGGGAGGCGGTGCCGGAACGGGATGACGCCGGGGAGGCGATCGGCTATATCGGTACCCTCTCCGAAATCACCGATCGTATTGCCGTCGAGGAAAGTCTGCGGCGCAACGAAGAGCATCTACAGTACATCGCCCATCACGATCAGGTCACCGGCTTGCCTAACCGGGTGCTCTTCCACAGTCATTTGCGGCGGGCGATCGCCGAAGCCCAGCGCTCCGGGCGGATGGCGGCCATTCTCTTTCTCGATCTCGACCGGTTCAAGACGATCAACGATTCCTTGGGACACGAAATCGGCGACCAGGTGCTGAGGGAGGTTTCCGCCCGCCTCAGCGCTTGTATCCGCAAGTCCGACCTGGTGGCCCGTTTCGGCGGCGACGAATTCGTCATCCTTCTCGAAGATCTGCGCGAACTCAAGGATATTGCCCATATCGCCGAAAAAATCCTGCATTCCCTGCCGCCGCCCATCGCCATTCCTCCCCATGTCCTGCATGTCACCACCAGTATCGGCATCGCGCTTGTCCCGGCCGACGGTGAGGACGTCGACGGCCTGATGAAAGCTGCCGATGTCGCTATGTACCGGGCCAAGGAGCAGGGGCGGAACAATTTTCAGTTCTACACGCCGGACATGAACTTCCGTGCCGGCGAGCTGCTGATGCTGGAAACGGAGTTGCGCAAGGCGATCGAAGAGGATCAACTGGTTCTCTATTACCAGCCTCAGGTACACATGGCCAGCGGCGCGCTGGTTGGCATGGAGGCGCTGGTGCGCTGGCGCCATCCCGAGCAGGGGATGGTGCCCCCCGGCGACTTCATCCCTCTGGCCGAGGATTCGGGACTGATTCTGCCCATCGGCGTCTGGGTGCTGCGTACCGCCTGCGCCCAGAATCGCGCCTGGCAGGAGATGGGCCTGCCGCCGATCCGCGTCTCCGTCAATATCTCGGCGCGGCAATTCCGGCAGATCGAACTGGTGCAGACGGTCGCTCGGATTCTTGAGGAGACCGGGCTCGATCCCGACTGGTTGGAGCTGGAGATCACCGAAAGTTCCATCATGTACGATATCGAAGCGGTCATTCAGATCCTTCAGGAGCTCACCGCCATGGGGGTGCGCCTGGCCATCGACGACTTCGGCACCGGCTATTCCTCCTTGAGCTACCTCAAGCGTCTGCCGGTTTCGACGTTGAAGATCGACCAGTCCTTCGTGCGCGATATCACCACCGACCACAACGACGCCGCCATCGCCACCTCGGTCATCGCCTTGGCCCGCAACATGGGGCTGGAGGTCATCGCCGAAGGCGTCGAGGCTCCCGAGCAGATGGCCTTTCTCCAGGGAAAAGGCTGCTATCGCGGGCAAGGGTATTATTTCAGCCGCCCCCTCGCGGCCGAGGAGTTCACCCGCTGGTATCGGAGCGCCGTGGTCAGGGCAGAGGAGGTTTCTAGAGTGGAGGGATAATGATCATCTTTTTTTCGGACATTGCCGAAAAAGGATTGCGTTTTGTTCAAGGGGCGTGCTAGATTTTAAAAACTTAGAAAAGTTCGCGCAGGTTTTTGGTCCACCGAAACGACGAGGTGTCGCTTCGGAATAAAACACGCAGACCCTTCTTGGGCTGCGTTTTTTGCTTTCAGGACAAAAGGCCGCGCGACATGTACGCTTCCCGATCGGGAGCGTCAAGGATGGAGAAAATCATGGCAGAAGGTACGGTAAAGTGGTTCAACGACGCGAAGGGTTTCGGTTTCATCGAGCAGGATAACGGGCCGGACGTGTTCGTGCATTTTTCCGCGATTCAGAGCGACGGCTTCAAATCCCTCGCCGAAGGCGATCGCGTGAGCTTTGAAGTTACCCAGGGCCAAAAAGGGCCTCAGTCCAATAACGTGCGGCGTATCTGATTAGCGATCCGCCACGCCGAGTAAGAAAAAAGCCCCCGCGAACATTCGCGGGGGCTTTTTTCTTTCCGGTGGAAAACAGGTTTTTGCCAGCGGCATCCCGGTTTTGATTTTCTCTTCATCTCCCAATTCCCCGCAGGTTCGATTCCCGTCACCCCCTCGTCAAAAAAATCGTTTTTCCCTGTCGAAAATCCGACCTTTCCCTCTCTTGCCGTCAGTCTGGTGATATTCGTCTCTAGTAAATAAACGCCGTTATTTCGTTTTTGCAAACTAATGCTCTGTCATTTCCAGCTTGTAACAGAAGTGTAATTATTTGCGTCTAATTTTGGCACGCGTTTTGAACAGTGGTTCACCGTTATCTTTTTTTTCGGGGAAGGGAGGCGTTCATGGGCAAGGTTATTATCGATCCGTTGACCCGGATTGAGGGACACCTGCGTATCGATACGCGGGTCGAGGATGGCCGGGTTGTCGAGGCCTGGAGTAAGGGGGAGATGTTTCGGGGTTTCGAGGCGCTGCTGGTCGGCCGCGACCCCCTCGACGCGCCACCGATCACCCAGCGCATCTGCGGGGTCTGTCCGGTCAGCCACACGGTCGCCTCCTGCAAGGCGGTGGAGGCGGCTTTGGGGCTGAAAGTGCCGGCCAACGGCGATTATCTGCGTAACCTGGTGCTGGGCGCCAACTACCTGCAAAGCCATATCCTTCATTTTTATCAGCTTTCCGCCCTCGATTTCGTCAATGTCGAGGCGCTGCTCGGTTACGAGGGGCGCGATCCGGTCTTGCGTGAAGTCAAGGCCTGGGCCGGGGGGGAGCTGGCTTCCAACAAGGTGCTGCCGGTTGCCCCTTTCCTGCCCAAGCTGCCCGGCGACTATCCCACCGATTCCTCATGGAACCTGGGCGCCCTGGCCCATTATCTGGAAGCCCTGGAAATCCGCCAGGAGGCGCACCGGATGGCGGCCATGTTTGGCGGCAAGATGCCCCATCCGGCGGCGCTCATTCCCGGCGGCGTGACCTGCGGGGTCGATGCCGAAGCGGTGGAAGATTTCCGCATGCGCCTGGCGCGGGTCAAACGTTTTGTCGCCAATGTCTATCTCCCCGATGTCCTCGCCGCCGCCCGGCTCTTCCCCGATTACGCGCAGATTGGCCGAGGTGTGCCGAATTTCCTCGCCTTCGGTGTTTTCGACGAAGGCGAGAGCCCCTGGCTGCCGGCCGGGGTGCTGCTTGACGGCAAGTTCGAAAAACTCGATACGTCGAAAATCACCGAAACGACCGCCGCCAGTTTCTACGACCAGAACGGACCGCAGCATCCGACCCGGGGGGAAATCCGTCCCCACGCCCATAAAGACGGCGCCTATTCCTGGCTCAAGGGGCCGCGCTACAACGGTCAGCCCTGCGAGGTCGGTCCGCTGGCGCGGATCCTGGTGGCCCTGGCCGCCGATCTGGCGCCGGTGCGTTCCGCCGTTAACGATCTCCTTGCCGAATCCGGCCTGACCGTCGACGCCCTGCCGAGTGTCCTTGGACGGCATGCGGTGCGTGCCCTGGAAACCCTGCTGGTGGCCGAACGCATGGAACTCTGGCTCGATCGTCTCAAGCCCGGCGAGCCCTCCGTCGCCTCTTATGTCCCCCGTGCGCAAGGGCAGGGGGAAGGGCTGACCGAAGCGCCGCGCGGCGCCCTGGGGCATTGGCTCAGTATCTCCGGCGGCAAGATCGAGCGTTACCAGTGCGTGGTGCCCAGCACCTGGAACTTCTCTCCGCGGGGGGATCAAGGGGAGCCGGGGCCGGTGGAGGCGGCGCTGCTCGGCACACCAAGTCATCCCGACTACCAGGGGCTGGAAATGGCTCGCGTGGTGCGTTCCTTCGACCCCTGTATTGCTTGTGCCGTTCACTGACCCCTCTCCTGCTTGCGAGGTTAGCCATGAAGATGGACAGACGTACCTTTCTCAAGGATGCCGGATTGCTCGTCGCCGCCTTGGGGCTGAGCCCGAGCTGGCTGCCGAAGGCGGCCGAGGCGTTAGAGGAGATGGCGACCGGTCGCGCGCCGATCCTCTGGTTGCAGGGGCAGTCGTGCAGCGGCTGTTCGGTCAGTCTGCTCAATAGTGAAAGTCCGGGACCGGCCGATCTCGTGACCCGCTACCTCTCCCTCTATTTTCACCAGACCCTGTCGGCGGCCACCGGCGTTGCCGCCACCGAAGCCATGGGCCGAGCGATGGAAGCCGGGAACTACATCCTCGTTGCCGAGGGGGCGGTCCCTCTGGGGATGCCCGATGCCTGCCGCATCGCCGACGAGAACTTCGCCGATCTGCTGACCCGGGCGGCGAAACGCGCCAAGGCGGTGGTCTGCGTCGGTGCCTGCGCCGCTTTCGGCGGCATCCCCGCCGCGCCGCCCAATCTCACCGGCGCGGTTTCAGCGGGGGAGGCCTTGGCCAAGGCCGGGGTGAAGGTGCCGATCATCAACATTCCCGGCTGCCCGCCGCACCCAGCCTGGATCGTCGGCAACCTGGTCAACGTGCTCAAGGTCGGCATCCCCGAGCTCGACGAATTTCAACGACCGAAGCGAACATTTGGCCACCTGTTGCATGAGCAGTGTCCCTATTTCGCCCAGTATCAAGCGCAGAAATTCGCCAAGCAGCCGGGGGAGGCGGGCTGTCTCTTCAAGCTCGGCTGTCAGGGGGTGGTGACCCATGCCGACTGTTCCAATCGCGGTTGGAACGGCGGCGTCAACTGGTGCATCCGTGCCCGGGCGGTCTGTATCGGCTGCGCCCGTCCCGAATTCGCCCGAGACCCGGAATTTGCCTTTTACCGCCTCAATGAAGAAGCGGAAAAGGCCTGACCCGAAACCAGGAGGATGCTGCGGTGAAGATGAATATCCAACTCAAGGTCGGAGCCGTTCTGGCTCTGCTGTTGGCGGTGGCCTTCGGCGTTTCCACCTGGATCGGCATGGCCCAGACCATCGGGGTTCTGGGCGATACCTCCGAGGCGTCCATCGCCGCCCTGAAAAAGGCCGTTTACGACCGGGCGCACAGCGTCTTCCGCAGCTCCGAACTGGGCGCGCGCGGCTCCCTGGAGCGGGGGGAAATGGAGGCCTTTCAGCTGTTGATCAGCGATCTCGGCCAGTTGCCGGGGGTGCAGGAAATCGGTCTCACCGATCCGCAGGGAAAGATCGCCTATTCCAGCCTCCCCGAGCGCGTCAAGCAGCCCTTCGACGGCGCGGTCTTCGCCGAAGCTGCGGGTAAGGGGGGACAGCTCTCCGAGCGGGAACAGGGGGACTCCCTGGTCCTCGCCGAAGCCCATCTGATGGAGGCCGACTGCCTCCGCTGCCATACCCGGGCCAAGCGCGGCGAACTTTCCGGCGTGCTCTACGTCCGCTACGATCTCAAATCCCTGCACCAGGCCGCCGATGATTTGCATGGGGCGATCGCCTCGGCCCGGGGGCGGAGCATCCTGACCGGGTTGGCTTCCGGTCTCGGCGGGTTGCTGATCGCCTGCCTCGGGGTCTTCTGGTTGATCGGCAAGCAGGTACGGCAACCGCTGCTGCGCCTCAAGGGGATGATGGAAGAGATGGCCCAGGGCCATCCCGTGCGGTCCCTCAATATGACCCAGTCCGATGAAATCGGTGATACCGCCCGGGCCATGGATGCCCTGGCAGTGAGCTTGCAGGAGGAAGTGGTCGCGGTGCTGGAGCGGTTGGCGAAGGGGGATCTGACCTTCGCGGCCCACCCTCGGGATGGCGCCGACGTCATGCGCGGCAGCCTGCACAAGGTCGGGGAGGATCTCAACCGCATCCTCGCCCGCATCCTCGCTACCGGCGAGCAGATCGCCGCCGGTAGCGCCCAGGTCGCCGATTCCAGCCAGGATCTCTCCAGCGCCGCCACCGAGTCGGCCAGTTCCCTGGAGCAGATCACCGCTTCGATGACGGAAATGGCCTCCCAGACCCGCTTGAGCGCGGAAAACGCGACCCAGGCCAATCAGTTGGCGAATCAGGCGCGGCAGGCGGCGGAGGGCGGCGATGCGCAGATGGCGGCGATGATTGCCGCCATGGATGAAATCAACCGTTCGAGCCAGAGCATTTCAAAAATCATCAAGGTGATCGACGAAATCGCCTTTCAAACCAACCTTCTGGCGTTGAATGCTGCGGTCGAGGCGGCCCGCGCCGGACAGCACGGTAAGGGTTTCGCGGTAGTCGCCGAGGAAGTGCGCAATCTGGCGGCGCGCAGCGCCAAGGCCGCCCAGGAGACGACGGAACTGATCGAAGGCTCGGTGAAGAAGGTCGAGTCGGGGGCGCAGATCGCCGACCGGACCGCCGAGTCGCTACGCCGGATCGTCCAGGGCGTGGGCAAGGTCACCGATCTGGTGGCGGAGATCGCCGCTGCCGCCAACGAGCAGGCCCAGGGCATCGCCCAGGTCAATATGGGGCTCGGCCAAGTCGATCAGGTCAACCAGAAGAATACCGCGGTCGCCGAAGAGAGCGCTTCGGCGGCGGAGGAACTTTCCGGGCAGGCGCGCCTGTTGCGGGAAATGCTCGGGGCCTTCGTCCTGAAAGACGACGCCTCGCAAGGAGGGCCGATGGCGGCGCTCGCCTTCGCCGATGAGCCGGCACCGCCCCCATCGGCGAAATTGGGCTGGTAGCCGTACGAAACACGACATTTTTGACAGCCTTAACCGGCACGGAGGCGCTCCGTGCCGGTTTTTTGTTACGGGGGCGCTCCGGTGAAATGACGGACTATTCCGGGTGAAAAGGAGTAGATAGGGGGTTTTACTTAAGCGGATTCGGGAGTTTTGGTGGGTCGTGGCGCTGGGAACGGTTTTTGCTAACAGGATTTTACCCGCGCTAAAGTGCCGAAGCTCTAAAGATTAAAGCCCTTTAGTCATTTCCCCAGGAGTTTCCCTCATGTCCGGTGATGGCCGTCCAAAACGTCGTTGGAACATCTTCTGTAAAATGCTTTTGATCAGTCTGGTGGGCCTGGGTGGGCTTCTGGCGTTGGGAGGGATCGGTTACCGGATCAGTGCCCAGTTGACTATGACCGCGACCGACTCGCTGCGCCGGGTGGGCGAGGCCCGAGCGGCTTACGCGCAAACGACGGAAGCGGCTTTGCGCAGCGAAGAAGAAGCGCGTCTGCTCAGCCGCTTCAACGAAGAGCTGATCGCCTTGCAACAGCTGGTGGTTGAGGGGACCAGCGGGCACAAACCGGGGGTGACCGAGGAGTCCATCATCCAGGCGGCGAGGGATCTGGCCGAGCGGGCGGAACTGGTGAAAACGATGCCTGGAGCCGAGCAGGTTGTGCCCGGCACCAAAGGCCTGACCCTGGGTCGGCAGGTGGCGGACAACTTCAATGACATCGCCACTCTGCTCGAATATGAACTGCCGGAAATCTTTGCCGCCGAGCGCGGGAGCGAAGAGTTCACGCAGAAGCAGGGAGCAACGGTGGTGGCCATGACCGGCATGTATTGGTTCATCTCCCGCACCCTCGGCAGCCTGTCCGAGCAGATCGGCGAGCGGGTCGCGGAAAACCGCCTGGAACTGGAGCGGGTCTCCGCCGAGGCGGAACGCATTGCCCAGGCAGCCCAGACCCAATTGCACAACGAGTCCAGCAAGGCCCGTTTGATGCTGCTCACTTCGTTCCTGTTGACCGTCATCCTGCTGGCCGTACTCTTCATCCGTTTTGCCCGGGACATCCTCGCTCCCCTGAAAAAGACCGTCGCCATGGCCGAAGCCTTGAAGAATGGCCGGGTTCATGCCCGGCTCGATGTGGGCCGGCGCAACGACGAGTTCAGCGACATGGCGCACGCCTTGAATGATTTTGCCGAGGATCTTGAAAAAGAGGTCGTGGGCGCTTTGCAGGCCATGGCTGCCGGTCGGCTCGATGCACAAGTCCGGCCCGTCGACGAGGAGGATGAGGTCCGCCGGGCCCTGGAAAAAACCCTGGCGGACATGAACGCCGTTCTCGGGGAGATTCAGACGGCTTCCGTTCAGATCAACGCGGCCAGTGCCCAGGTGGCCGACTCCAGCCAGGATCTCTCGGAAGGGGCGAGCACCACCGCCAGTTCCCTGGAGGAAATTTCCGCCTCTCTCAACGAGTTGACGGCCCAAACTCGTCTCAACGCCGACCACGCCGCCGAGGCCCATCTTCTCGCCATCGAGGCGCGGGATTTCGCGCAAAAGGGCAATGGCCGGATGCGCGACATGGTCGCGGCGATGAGCGAGATCAACGCCGCCGGCCAGAACATTTCGCGCATTATCAAGTCGATCGACGAAATCGCTTTCCAGACCANNTGGTCGCCGAGGAGGTGCGCAACCTCGCGGCGCGGAGCGCCAAATCCGCCCAGGAGACGGCCGAGCTGATCGCGGGATCGGTGGAGAAAACACGCAACGGCTCCCGAATCGCCGATGAAACGGCGTCGGCTTTTGCCGAAATCCTTGGGGTGGTGGGCAAGGTCGGCGATCTGATCGCCGAAATCAAGGCGGCCTCCAGTGAACAGGCGGAGGGGATCACCCAGGTCAATTTAGGCCTGGGACAGATCGACGGCGTAACCCAGAAAAATACCGCCAATGCTGAAGAGAGTGCGGCCGCCGCTGAGGAGCTGTCGTCCCAGGCTCAGCAATTGCGCCAAATGCTGGCGCGTTTCGTTTTAAGTGACACCCTTGCGGCTCCGGGTCAGCGTTTTGACAGAGAGGTTGATGAAGCAGAACGGCCGAGGCTCGGATGGAGATGACCGGCATGGGAAGGATGTTCTTTCTCTGCCGGATGTGTCCGATACTCCTGCCAAGTTGGCTCCTCGGGACGATGTCGAGTGGGTGTTGGAGCGGGTCGGACGGTTCCGTTGGCGCAAAAAGTGCATTAAGCTCTCCTTACTGTGGCCTGGGCTCAGAAATTCCCGGAGGCTGATGAGGGCGGCATGGGTGAGGGGTGGAATAGTGCCAATGGCGGATGAAGGAGTCGCGCAATGAGTATGGTAGCGGAAAAGCAGGGCATTCTTCTGGAAAGCGGAACCAACGAGATCGAGCTTATTGAATTCTATCTCGGCTCCCAGTCCTTCGGTATCAACGTCCACAAGCTGCGGGAGATCATTCCTTACGACGAAGCCAAGACCACTGTTCTGCCGGAAAGCCCGCCGTCGGTGGTCGGCACCTTTCTGGTGCGCGGTAACACCATCCCCCTCATCGACCTCAATGTCCACCTGCGGCGCAATCCTGGCGAGGCGGCGTCGAACGCCGGGCGTCAGGTGGTGCTGGTCTGCGAATTCAACCGCTGTGTCAACGGCTTTCTGGTCGACGGCGTGAATCAAATCCACCGAGTTTCCTGGAAGCAGATCCAGCCCCTGTCAGCCTTCATCGGTCGCTACCGGCCCCGTTTCACCGGCAGCTTCGAGATCGACGGCCGCGAGATTCTCATCGTCGATCTCGAACATATCGTCGCCGAGCTCGACCCCGAGGCGGGGCTCTCCTACACGGCCCCCGAGGCTGTGGTCGCATCGACGCCGACGGACCTCAGCCTGGAAGAACGGCGCGGCCAGTACCGGCTCTTTATGGCCGAGGATTCGGCCATCATCCGTGAGAGCATCCTGCGCATTCTCCACTCTTCGGGTTACACGCAGATTTGTGCCTTTGTCGACGGCGAGGCTTGTTACGATGAAATTCTCGTGCGCAAGAAAAATCTGAAGAACGGGGAGGGCGGTGAGGATCAGCTCTTCGACCTGCTGATTTCCGATATCGAGATGCCCAAGCTGGACGGCCTGACCCTCTGCCGCCGGGTCAAGGAAGACCCCCTGCTCAAGCACATCCCGGTGATTGTGTTTTCCTCGCTGATCACCGAGCAGATGGTCTTCCATTGTCAACAGGTCGGTGCCGACGGTTATATCAGCAAGCCGCAGATCACCGAACTGGTGGCGATGATCGACGGGTTTCTGCTGAAGTAGCCCTGCGCGCCCCAGGGCGCCGGAATCCTTTTATGATCTGGTTCTTGGCTTTTACACTCTTTGCGATCGGCAGCGCCGCCGGTTTTGTCATGCATCGTTCCGACTTCTGCCTGGCCGGCGCTTTTCGCGATCTGTTTCTCTTCCGCCAGGGGCGGATGCTGAGGATTCTGATGCTCTTGGCGGTGGTCGTCATGCCGCTCTACGAGGCCGGCCGTCTCCTCGGCTTATTCTCCGTCCCCTTTCCCCTCTTCGGCCCGCCGTCCCTGGTCAATCCCCTGGGGGGACTGCTCTTCGGCGTCGGCATGGTCCTGGCCGGCGGCTGCGTGGTCGGCACCCTCTATAAAATGGCGGCGGGTCGGCTGACCAGCCTGATCGCCTTCGCCGGCCTGCTGGCAGGCAGCGCCCTCTATGCCGAAATCCACCCTTGGTGGGCGAAGCTGGCGCGGCGAGGCACTCTCTCCGCCTCTGTCACCTTGCCGCAGATGCTCGATCTTTCCCCCGCGCTGCTTCTGGCGCCGCTCGCCGTTGTTGCTTGTTTCTGTCTGCGCCGCTGGTGGCAGCAGGGGTTGCTGCATCAGGAAAGCTACGCCGAAGGCCATCTGCAGCCCTGGAAGGCGGCTCTTTGGCTGGCCCTTTTGAGTTGCGCATCGGCCTTGGTCATCGGCATGCCCATGGGGGTGACGACCGCCTACGCCAAACTCGCCGGGATGCTGGAAGCTCTGTTCATCCCCGGGCATGTGGCGAATTTAGCCCTTTTCGCTACGGAGCCGCTGAATTTCATTCATCCTCTTTGGGACATCCCTCTGCGCGGCGGTCCCGGTCCACGTCTGGACGGTATCGCTCTCGCCCAGTTTCCGTTGATTGCGGGAATTCTCTGTGGATCGGCCTGCTCGGCGCTGCGTCTGGGGGAGTGGCGGTTTTACCCTCGCGTCCCGATTAAACAGTGTCTTTGGGCTTTTGTTGGTGGTACGCTGATGGGACTTTCGGCGCGGATGGCGCCGGCCTGTAACGTCTGGCATCTCATGGGCGGGCTGCCCATTCTTGCCGGACAAAGTCTGCTCTTTGTCGCCGGGCTTTTCCCCGGCGCCTGGCTGGGGAGTCGGCTGCTGCGTAAATTTGTCATTTGATGATGGACAGGAGGGCCTATGACGGCAACGCCTATGGACGAACTGGAACTGGACATTCGCGGGCAGGTCTGCCCATCGACCCTGTTGACGACGCTCAAGGAAGTCAACGGCAACTTCGACCGGCTCAAGGCCGGCACCTTGCGCTTGGTCGTGAAGACCGACGCCCGTGACGCCACCGGCACCATTCCGCCGATGGTCAAGAGCATGGGCTTCGAGGTCAGCGTCCTTAAGGAGCAGGGCTATTACACGATCGTGATCGTTAAAGAGCAGCAAGCATGAACGATATTCACGCAACCGCAGGTCCAGGCGTCGAGATGGAGATCGCCCGGCTGCGGGAAGAAAATGCCTGTCTGCGCGACTGGCAAACGCGGAGCATCCGTTATATCCGCGACAAGGTCGATCAACTGCTGGGGGTGGTGGGCACGGTGCCCCTGCGCCCCGAGGAGCTGGATGACGAGATGCTTCTGAGCCTCGATCCCATCGGGATCGTCAGTGCCACCTTCGTGCGGATTCTCGAAAATCTGCGGGAGACGAACGCAGAGCTGGCCCTGGCGCGGGATGAGATCGACGCCATTTTCCAGGCTGCGGGCAACGGCATCATGGTCCTCGACAGTCAGGGCCGAGTCCTCTCCTATAATGCCAAACTGCACGAGCTCTTTCTGCGGGAAGGGGGCGAGCTGGTCGGCCGTTGCTGCGACGGCCTGATCTGTACCTTCGAGGCCCGACAGGAAGCCTGCGCCTTCGATAAGGTGATGCGTTCCGGTGCGGCGGCGAGCTGCCGCAAATGGCACCTGGCCGGGCGCTATTTCGATGTGGTTGGTTCCCCCATCAAAAATCAGAACGGCGAGATCGAGCAGGTGGTGCTGGTCTATAACGACATCACCGAGCGGATTCGCAGCGAGCAGGCGCTGGCCGACGCCAAGGCCCGTCTGGCGACAATCTTCGAGGCGGTTCCGGCCGGCATCGTCCTGATCGACGCCCAAAGCCACCGCATTGTCGACGCCAATCAGCATGCCTTGCAGATGCTCGAACTTCCTCAGGAAAAGGTTTTCGGTTCCGAGTGCTTCAGCCATATCTGCGCCAAGGGTCATTCCGGCTGTCCGATCACCGACGGCGGCAAGAGTATCGACACGACCGAATGCCTGCTGGAAAAGGCCGGCGGCACGTCCGTGCCGATTCTCAAGACCGTGGCGCCGGTCATGCTCGGCGAACGGCAGTATCTGCTGGAGAGTTTTCTCGACATCACCGACCGTATCAAGGCCGAGGAGGCCATGCGCCAGGCCCTGGCCGAAGCCGAGGACGCCCGCGGCAAGATGGACGGCATCCTCCAGTCGGTGGCCGACCCGCTCATCGTCACCGATTCCGATCAACGCATCATTCTCATGAATCGCACCGCCGAAGAGCTTTTAGGCATCTGCCTCTACGATTCCCAAGGGCTGGCCCTCGACCAGGTCATTCTCGATCCCCGGTTGCTGGAGGCGTTGCGGGGGGATCTGACGGAAGAGTCCCGGGTCGACGTGGCCCTTCCCGCGGCCGGCGGCGGCGAATGGATTTATCAGGGGAGCACCTCCCCCTTGCTCACCGCCGACGGGCTCCTTTCCGGCATGATCACTGTGCTGCGCAATGTGACCCAAGAGCGGGAAATCGAGCGGATGAAATCGGAGTTCGTCTCCACCGCCGCCCACGAACTGCA